>NZ_JBEOZE010000009.1:0-277531 GCF_040297465.1 Streptomyces sp. NPDC001787 | reverse complement strand
CACCGTCAGGTCATCGGCGAAACGCCGGTCACCGGTCGCGTCGGGCACATACTTCACACAGACAACGATCCTCAAGCTCACGCCGGCTCTCCTACCTGGGTGTGGTTCGTAGAACGAGATTATGGCACTCAGTACCCTCTGTAAAGGTACGTAGTGCCAAAAGCGTCGTTCCGGTGCTACGTTTCGCCGCATGACCGAGGCGCGCAGACCGGAGAAGAAGGCCCCCATGCGGGAGGTGCTCGCACAGGCGGCTTTCCAGCTCTTCCTGGAGCGCGGATTCGAGCAGACCACGGTGGACGACATCGTGGCGCGGGCCGGGGTCGGACGGCGTTCGTTCTTCCGCTACTTCCCGTCCAAGGAGGACGCGGTCTTCCCGGACCACGAGAGCTGTCTCGCCGAGGTGACCGCTTTTCTGGCGGACGTCGACGACAGTGATCCGGTGGAGGCGGTGTGCGACGCGGCCCGGATCGTGCTGCGGATGTACGCCGCCAACCCCGAGTTCTCCGTGCGGCGTTACCGGCTCACCCGGGAGGTTCCCGGCCTGCGCACGTATGAACTCTCCGTGGTGCGCCGCTACGAGCAGAAGCTGGCCGGTCATCTCCGGGGCCGGTTCGGTGAGACGGGCGACGAGGCGCTGCGGGCCGAGGTGATCGCCGCTTCGGTGGTCGCCGCGCACAACAACGGGCTGCGCCAGTGGCTGCGTTCGGGCGGTGCGGGTGATCCCGAGGCCGCCGTGGATCATGCGCTGGGCCTGGTCCGGGAGGTCTGGGGGAGCCCGGCCGAACGTACGGCGGTGGCGTCCGGCGACAACGAGGTGATCGTCATGGTCGCCCCGAGGGGCACCCCGATGTGGCGCGTCGTGCAGCAGATCGAAGCGGTCGTGGGCGAGGGGTGAGTCCAGAACTAGGCACTCAGTGCCTTTACGTCTCGACACTCAGTGCCATATGGTGCGGACGCGCCGACGTCGAGGTGCGGCGCGTGCGATCCGAGCGCAGGGGGTAGAGCCGTGTCCCAGTCAGGAATTGGCACCGTCCGGAAGCCGCACGAGGAGTGCGGGCTGTCCTACCACCGCTGCCGCTGGTGCGGCACCGCCTCCTTCCGGCGGCTGCTGTGCCCCGTCTGCGCGTCGAGCGACCTGGAACCCGAGCGCAGCGCCGGTGACGGTGTCGTCGTACGGGCCGCGGTCGTCCACCGCTACACGGAGGCGGCGCGCAACGAGTCCCTGGTGCGGTTCTCCGAAGGCTTCGTCTTCCGCTGCCGTGTCGTGGGTGTCGCCCCGCACCTGGTGACGGCCGGTGCGCGGGTCCGTCCCGTCGCCGCCGCGGGGGCGGGCGAGGGCGGGGTGGGCGAGGACGATGTCGTCTTCGAACTCTGCGATCCGCCCGCGTGCAACGCCTGGACCTGACGCGCCAGCCCGTCCGTCCCCGTCCGTCCCTGCCCGTCGTCCCCTTCCGCCCGCCCCGCCCCGCCCCGTCCCGTCCCGCCCCGTCCCGTCCCGTCCCGTCGTCCGGTCCGGCTTCAGCCCAGCTTCTTGAGGAGTTCGGCGGCCAGTGGTGCGGAGGACGCGGGATTCTGGCCCGTGACCAGGTTGCGGTCGACGATCACGAACGGTGCCCATGGCTCGCCTTCCTGGAAGTCGGCGCCGATCTCCACGAGGCGGTCCTGGAGCAGCCACTTCGCCCTGTCGGCGAGCCCTGCCTGGCGTTCCTCCGCGTTGGTGAAGCCGGTCAGCCGGTATCCGGCGAACGCGTTGGTGCCGTCCGGGCCGTCCGCCGCGAGCAGCGCTGCCGGGCCGTGGCAGACGACTCCGAGCGGCTTGCCGGACTTCAGGGCCGAGGTGAGCAGCCGGCCGGAGGCGGCGCTGACGGCGAGGTCCTCCATGGGCCCGTGGCCACCGGGATAGAAGACGGCGGCGTAGGCGTCCAGGTCCACGTCCTCCAGCGCGATCGGCTCCCGCAGCGCGCTGAACGAGTCGAGCGTCGCGGCGACGCGGGCGGCGCCTTCCTCGCCGCCGTTCACGTCGGGGGCCAGGCTCCCGCGGTCCACGGGCGGTACGACTCCGCCGGGCGTGGCGACGACGACCTCGTGGCCGGCGGCGGTGAACGCCTCGTACGGGGCGGCGGCCTCCTCGGCCCAGAAGCCGGTCGGGTGCTCGGTCCCGTCGGCCAGGGTCCAGTGGTCGGCGCCGGTCAGCACGAGAAGGATCTTTGCCATGTCACATGTCTCCGCGGTCCGGGGTGTCGCTGACGACTCCGACCGTAGGCGGCTCCGGCGGCCGGTGGGGGGCGGGCGCGGCTGATCTGCCGGTCCCGGGGAGCCGTTCCCGGGGGAGTCGCGTGTCCTTGCCCCCTGTAAAACACCGGGCTGCGACCGTGCGGCGGGCCCCGGGGGCGGTGCGCCCCGCGGGTGAGGGGTTCGCCCCGGTGGCCGCGCCCGTCCGGGCGGCGCGGCCCCCCGGCCCCGCGCATCGGCGTGCCGGTCCGGCCCCCCGGCCCCGCGCATCGGCGTGCCGGTCCGGCCCCCCGGCCCCGCGCATCGGCGTGCCGGTCCGGCGCACCGACCCCGCGCGTCGGTACGTCGTTCCGGCGCACGGGTCCGGCGTGTCTGCCCCGCGTCCCTCCGTTATCCGATCGTCAGGAAAATCTTGTCCGCTATGTGGGCGGACCTCTTGCCTTGCGGACTGTATGCGAAATACGGTCTGCGATATTCCCTTGATCACCCCCTGGCGGGAGGTAGGCCCTCGTGCGCCGAAAAGCGGTTGCCCTGGTGGCAGTTGCATTGGTGTCCCTCACCTCGGGCTGCGCGTCGTTGCAGTCCTCGGCGACCGAGGTCGGCGGTGTACGGAAGACCGATGAACGGCCCGTACACGACGGCGGGACACTCACCGTCGCCCTCAACTCCGACCCCGACAAACTGGATCCCACCCTTGCCCAGACCCTTGTGGGCCGCACGGTCTTCGCGGGCATGTGCGAGAAGCTCTACGACATCGACGAGGACGGCGCCGTCGTGCCGCAGCTCGCCGCGGCACTCCCCGGCGTCTCGGCCGACGGCCGCACCGTCACCCTGCCGGTGCGCCCCGGTCTGACGTTCAGCGACGGAACCCGGCTCGACGCCCGAGCGGTCGTCACCTCGCTGCTGCGCCACCGCGATCTCCCCGGATCCGCACGCGGCACCGAACTGGCCCCGGTCACCGGGATCCGGGCCACCGGACCGCTCACCGTCAGCCTGACCCTCGACCACCCCTACGTACCGCTCACCGGCGTACTCGCCGACCGGGCCGGGATGGTGATGTCACCGGCCGCACTGGAGAAGTACGGGAAGGACTTCACCAACCACCCCTCCTGCGTCGGCCCCTTCCGCTTCGTCGAGCGCGTCGGCGGCGACCGGATCGTGCTGGAGAAGGACCCCCACTACTACGACGCCGACAAGGTCCGGCTGGACGGCGTCGTCTACAAGCCCATCCCCGACGGCAACGTCCGCCTCGCCAACCTGCGCTCCGGCGACCTCCAGGTCGGCGACCAGATGGGCCCCGTCGACGTACGCAGCGCACTGACCGAGCCGAAGCTCCAGCTGTTCAACTCGCCCTCCCTCGGCTACCAGGGCATCGGCCTCAACGTCGGCAATGTGAACGGCCTCGGGAAGAAGCCCGGCAGGCTCGACACCCCGATCGCCCGGGACGTCCGCGTCCGGGAGGCCTTCGAACTCGCCATCGACCGCGACCTGATCAACAAGGTCGTCTTCCAGGGCATGTACGAACCTGCCTGCGGCCCGATCTCCCCGCAGTCCGCCATCGCCCCCGGCGTCAAGCCCGAGGACTGCCCCCGGCGCGATGTCGCGAAGGCCAGGAAGCTGCTGACGGAGGCCGGGGTGAGGACTCCGGTCAGGATCGAGCTGAAGACCTCCACGACCCCCGAACAGGGGCGCGTCGGCCAGGTCCTCCAGGCCATGGTCAAGGAGGCGGGCTTCGAACTGACCCTGCGGCCCACCGAGTACGCCACCATGCTCGCGGAGACCGACGCGGGCGACTACGACGTCTTCACCAGCGGCTGGTCCGGCAGGCTCGACCCGGACGGCAACGTGTCCAACTTCCTCAAGACCGCCGGCGCCATGAACGCCTACGGCCTCGGCGACCCCCGGATCGACGCACTGATCGCCCAGGGCCGCACCGTCGCCGATCCGGCCCGGCGCACCGAGATCTACGAGGAACTCACCCGTCGCGTCCAGGACGCCCACGCGATGATCTACCTCTACCGGCAGAAGAACTACGTCGTCGCCACCAAGGACGTCGCGGGCATCCGCGTCTACGGCGACGGACTGGTCCGGGTCAAGACTGCGGGGTACACCCGATGACGAAATACCTGCTGACGCGTTTGCGCCAGTCCCTGATCACCCTCTTCCTCGTCAGCGTCGTGGTCTTCGCCGGAATCCGGGCGCTGCCCGGCGACCCGGCACTCGCGCTGGCCGGGGAGGAGCGCAGCCCCGAGGCGCTCGCCGCGATCCGCGAGAGCTACGGACTCGACGACAACGTCGTGGTCCAGTACGGGCGGTTCATCGGCCACGCCCTCACCGGCGACCTCGGCAACTCCTCCCGCACCGGGCTCCCGGTCGCCGATGCCATCGGGCAGGCCCTGCCCGTCACCCTGGAACTGGCCGCGCTCTCCCTGCTCCTGGCGATCGTCGTCGGCATCGGCGCCGGTGTCGTGGCCGCCGTACGGCGCGGAAGGCCGGAGGAGTGGCTGGCCAACGTCATCGCGCTGATCGGCCTCTCCATCCCGACGTTCTGGCTCGGCATCGTGCTCGTTCTCGGATTCGCCATCGCCCTACCGGTGTTCGCCGCCTCCGGATACGTCCCCTTCGGCACCGACCCGATCGACAACCTGCGCCGCATGGTGCTGCCCGCGATCGTGCTCGGCTCCGGACTCGCCGCCGTCGTGATGCGGCAGACCCGGGCCGCGATGCTCGACTCGCTCTCCGCCGACTACGTCCGCACCGCCCGCGCCAAGGGACTGTCCAGGCGCTCCGTCATCGGCGGCCACGCACTGCGCAACTCCCTCGTCACCGTGGTGACCGTGCTCGGCCTCCAGCTCGGCCATCTGATCTCCGGCGCCGTCGTCACCGAGCAGATCTTCGTCCTGCCCGGCTTCGGCAAGCTGACCATCGACGCCGTCTTCACCCGCGACTACGCCACGCTCCAGGCCGTGGTGCTCTGCACCTCGGCCGCGTACATCCTCATCAATCTGCTGGTCGACGTGGTCTATTCGGTCATCGACCCGCGTATCCGGCTCGGAGGTGCCCGGTGACCACCGCGACCACAGTGCTCCCCACCCCGCCACCGGCCACCCGGAGGCGCGGGGGCGGCGGCAAGCTGCGGGCCCTGCGCCGCAACCGGCTCGCCCTCACCGGGGCGGTCATCGCCGCCGTCTTCGTCCTCGCCGCCGTGTTCGCCCCGCTCATCGCCCCGTACGATCCCGCGCAGCCCGACTTCGGCAACGTCCTGGCCGAACCCGGCTGGGCACACTGGCTGGGCACCGACGACCTCGGCCGCGACCAGCTCTCCCGCATCGTCCACGGTGCCCGCGCCTCGATGCAGGTCGGCCTCGTCGCCGTCGTCCTGGCCTTCGTCGTCGGCGTACCGCTGGGACTGCTCGGCGGGTACTACGGCCGGTTCGCCGACAGTGCGGTGTCACGCCTCACCGACACCATGCTGGCGTTCCCGTTCCTGGTGCTCGCCGTCGGGCTCGCCGCGATCCTCGGCCCGTCGCTGACCAACGCCACCATCGCCATCGGCATCTCCCAGATCCCCGCCGTCATCCGCATCACCCGGGCCGAGACCCTGCGGCTCAAACACGTCGACTACGTCGGGGCGGCCATCGTCAACGGCGGCGGGGACGTCACCGTCCTCTTCCGGCACATCCTGCCCAACGCCACCTCCGCGCTGATCGTCCAGGCCACCGTCGGCATCCCCGCGGCGATCATCGGCGAGGCACTCCTGAGCTTCCTCGGCCTGGGAGTCCAGCCCCCCGACCCCTCGCTCGGCGTGATGCTCTCCGGGGCCCAGTCGTTCCTGGCCCCCGCGCCCTGGCTGGCGGTCTTCCCCGGCCTGGCGATCGTCGCGGCGACGCTGGCCTTCAATCTGCTCGGCGACGGACTGCGGGACGTCCTCGACCCCCGTGGAGGGACCCGATGACCGAGACCGTTCCCGCGACCGGACCCGAGCCCGCAGCCGTACGGGACGCCGCCCGCGCACCCGTCCTCAGCGTCCGCGACCTGTCGGTGTCCTTCCGCTCCGACACCCGCACCGTGCACGCCGTCGACGGTCTCTCCTACGACCTGGCACCCGGCGAAGTCCTCGCCGTGGTGGGGGAGTCGGGCTGCGGGAAGTCCGTCACCTCGATGGCGGCCATGGGGCTGCTCCCGCCGACCGCCAGGATCGGCGGCTCGATCAGGCTGGGCGGACGCGAACTGGTCGGCGCGCCGGAGAAGGAGCTCCAGAAGATCCGCGGCAAGGACATCGCGATGATCTTCCAGGAGCCGATGACCTCGCTGAACCCGGTCCTCACCATCGGCCGGCAGATCGGCGAGGTGCTGCGCAGGCACCAGGGGCTGAGCAAGAAGGAGGCCAGGGCACGCGCCGTGGAGCTCCTCGAACTCGTGGGCATCCCCGCCCCCGCCCGCCGTATCGACGAGTACCCGCACCAGCTCTCCGGCGGCATGCGCCAGCGCGTCATGATCGCCATCGCCGTCGCCTGCGACCCGTCCGTCCTGATCGCCGACGAGCCGACGACCGCGCTCGACGTCACCGTGCAGGCGGGCATCCTCGAAGTCCTCCAGTCGCTGCGCGAACGGCTCGGCACGGCCATCGTCCTGGTCACCCACGACCTCGGCGTCGTCGCGGACGCCGCCGACCGGGTGCTCGTGATGTACGCGGGCCGGGCCGTCGAACAGGCCCCGGTCCACGACCTGTTCGCTTCCGGACGCCACCCCTACACCCGCGGCCTGCTCGGCGCGGTGCTCCGTCCCGGCGGCGAGGGCAAGCGCCGGCTCCCCGAGATCCCCGGCCTCGTCCCGAGCCTCGACAGCCAGCCCGACGCCTGCACCTTCGCCCCCCGCTGCGCCCGCGCCGACGACAGATGTACCGGCGGCCGGCCCGGTCTGAGGTCCGTCGACCGGCGGTCCGGCACGGACGCCCCGCACCGGGCGGCCTGCTGGCACCCGTACACCGACGGCGAAGCGGCAGCCGCCCTCGACGCGCGACCCGACCAGGAGGCCGGGCGACCCGACCAGGAGGCCGGAAAGTGACCACCGCACAGGCCGTCCCCGCACCGCGCGGAAGCGGCGAGGACAAGGAAGGCGCCCCGCACCCCCCGGTGCTGGAGATCAGCGCCATGGAACGGCACTTCGCCGCATCCGGCGGCGGCACCGTCCGCGCCGTCGACGGGGTCTCGATCACCATCGGGCGCGGCGAGGTCGTCGGCCTCGTCGGCGAGTCCGGCAGCGGCAAGTCGACCGTCGGCCGTTGCGCCGTACGCCTGGACGAACCCACCGCCGGGACCGTCCGCATCAACGGCACGGACGTCACCCACCTCTCCCGCCGTGCCCTGCGCCCCCTGCGCAAGGACTTCCACCTGGTCTTCCAGGACCCGTCGTCCTCGCTCGACCCGCGGATGACGATCGGCCAGATCATCGCGGAGCCCATCAGACTGCACCGGAGGGCCCGCGGCGCCGCCGTACGGGACCGGGTCGAGCAGCTGCTCGGCCAGGTCGGACTGCGCCCGGAACACGCCGACCGGCACCCCCACGAGCTGTCCGGCGGGCAGCGCCAGCGCATCTCGATCGCCCGCGCGCTGTCCTGCGACCCCGATCTGGTGATCGCCGACGAACCGACCTCCGCGCTCGACGTCTCCGTCCAGGCGTCCGTGCTCAATCTCCTCGCCGACCTCCAGCGCGACCGGGGCTTCGGCTGTCTGTTCATCACCCACGACCTGGCGGCCGTCGAGTTCCTCGCCGACCGGATCGCCGTCATGTACCTCGGCCAGATCGTCGAACAGGCCCCGACCGCAGAGCTGTTCACCGCTCCCAAGCACCCCTACACCCAGGCGCTCCTGTCCGCCGCGCCCGTCCCCGACCCGGTGCTCCAGCGCTCGCGCGAGCGCATCGTTCTGCACGGCGAACTGCCCAGCCCGCTCGACCCCCCGCCCGGCTGCCGCTTCCACACCCGCTGCCCGCTGGCCACCGACCGGTGCCGCACCGAGGTGCCGGAACTGCGTGAGATCCCCGGCGGACGGCAGGTCTCCTGCCACCTCGTGACCGTCGACGGCACCGCCCCCGACGCGGCCGCCTGACCCTCGGCCGCGGATCCCGCGACGGCGCGTACGTACGATCCGCACAGCGGCCGAGAACCCCGAAGGTCCCGGAGAACCGAAGGTTCCGCGGACCCGACCGCCACGGAGACCCGAGCGTCTCCGCACCCCTCACTCCAGAACTCCGCACGTCGCAGCAAGGAGCCGCATTCGTGTTCACCACCCGGCCGACCCTCCAGGGCACCTTCGGCATGGTCTCCTCCACCCACTGGCTCGCCTCGCAGTCGGCGATGGCCGTCCTGGAGGACGGCGGCAACGCCTACGACGCGGCCGTCGCCGCCGGATTCGTCCTGCATGTCGTCGAACCGCACCTCAACGGCCCGGCCGGTGAGGTCCCGATGATCCTGGCGCCCCAGGACGGCGACGTACAGGTCCTGTGCGGCCAGGGCCCCGCCCCCGCGGGCGCCACCGTCGCGCACTACCGCTCCCTCGGCCTCGACCTGGTGCCCGGCACCGGACCGCTCGCCGCCGCCGTACCGGGCGCCTTCGACGCCTGGATGCTGCTGCTGCGCGACCACGGGACCAGGACCCTCGCCCAGGTCCTGCGGTACGCGATCGGCTACGCCGAGGACGGCCACGCCCCCGTCGAACGCGTCGGCCAGACCGTGGAGACCGTCCGCGAGCTCTTCGAGACGGAGTGGCGGACCTCCGCCGACGTCTACCTCCCCGGCGGCAGGTCGCCCCGGCCGGGCGAGCTGTTCCGCAACCCGGCCCTCGCCGCGACCTGGCGCCGGCTGATAGCGGAGGCGCGGGAGACCGGCGGCGAGGACCGCACCGCGCAGATCGAGGCCGCCCGCGCGATCTGGCGCACCGGCTTCATCGCCGAGGCGCTCGTCCGCCAGGCCGCCGTCCCCACCAAGGACACCAGCGGGAACCGCCACACCGGCACCCTCACCGCCGCCGACCTGGCGGGCTGGTCCGCGTCGTACGAGGCGCCCGCCACGTACGACTGGAACGGCTGGACCCTGGCCAAGGCGGCCGGCTGGAGCCAGGGGCCCGCCTTCCTCCAGCAGCTCGCCCTGCTCCCCGCCGAACTGCCCCGGTACGGCTCCGCCGACTACGTCCACCTGCTCATCGAGGGCTGCAAGCTCGCGATGGCCGACCGCGAGGCCTGGTACGGCGACGCCGCCGGCGTACCGCTCGACGCACTGCTCTCGGAGACGTACAACGCCGAACGCCGTGCCCTGATCACCGCCACCGCCTCACGGGAGCTGCGCCCCGGCAGCCCCGGCGGCCGTACCCCGGTCCTCAGCGCGCACGCCCACGCGGTCGCCTCCGGCGAGTCCGGCTTCGACGCCATGGGCATCCCGACGGCCGGAGTCGGCGAGCCCACCGTGGCCAAGGACGGCGCGGAGCCCGGTGAGCAGGTGGTGGCACCCGACGGCGGAACCCGGGGCGACACCTGCCATGTCGACATCGTCGACCGCTGGGGCAACATGGTTTCAGCCACCCCGAGCGGTGGCTGGCTCCAGTCCAACCCGGTCGTGCCGGAGCTGGGCTTCCCGCTCGGCACCCGGCTCCAGATGGCCTGGCTGGAGGAGGGGCTGCCGAACTCGCTGACCCCCGGCCGCCGCCCCCGCACCACGCTCACCCCGTCCCTCGCCCTGCGCGACGGCGTCCCCGTCATGGCGTTCGGCACGCCGGGCGGCGACCAGCAGGACCAGTGGCAGCTGCACTTCTTCCTCGCCGTCGCACTGCGCGCCGAGGTCCGCGGCGGTCTCGACCTCCAGGGCGCCATCGACGCCCCGAACTGGCACAACGACAGTTTCCCCGGTTCCTTCTTCCCGCGCGGCATGCGTCCGGGCAGCGTCACGGTCGAGGAGGGCATGGACCCGGAGGTCGTCGCGGAGCTGCGCCGCCGCGGCCACGACGTCACGGTCGGCGCCGCCTGGTCGGAGGGCCGCATGTGCGCGGTCGCCAGGGACCCGCGGACCGGTGTCCTGTCCGCCGCCGCCAATCCGCGCGGGATGCAGGGGTACGCGGTCGGCCGCTGACCGCCCGCCCGAGGTGCCCCCGGCGGCGCGTGCTTAGCTGGAGTCATGATCGATGACTTTCTGGCCGATACCGCCGGGGACACCGGGCCGCTGACCGAGGTCGAGGCGGCCGTCCGCGCCGCGGCCGCCGCCGAGATCATGCCGCGCTTCCGGCAGCTCGCGGCGGACGAGATCATCGAGAAGAACGGCCCGCACGACCTCGTCACCACCGCCGACCGGCTCGCCGAGGAACACCTCACCGCCTCCCTGACCGCACTGCTGCCCGGATCGGTCGTCGTCGGCGAGGAGGCCGTCCACGCCGACGCGAGGGTGTACGAGGCGCTGGGCGGTGACGCCCCGGTGTGGATCGTCGACCCGGTCGACGGCACCCGGCAGTTCGTCCGCGGCGAGGCGGGCTTCTGCACGCTCGTGGCCCTCGCGCACCGGGGCGAGATCCTCGCCTCCTGGACGTACGCCGCCGCACGGGACGAGATGGCCGTCGCGGTACGGGGCCGGGGTGCCACGCTCAACGGAGCGCCGATACGTTCCGGCTCGCCCGCCCCGGACGCCGTCCTGAGAGTGGCGATGTCCCACCCCGACTACACCACCGACGCCCAGAAGCGGGCGCTGCTGGGCCTGCGCACCGACGGCATCGACGCGCGCCCCTGCGGCTCGGCCGGCCTGGAGTACCTCGCCGTGGCCCGCGGCGCGTCGGACGCGGTCGCCTTCAACTGGGAGTTCGCCTGGGACCACGCGGCGGGCCTGCTCCTGGTCACCGAGGCGGGCGGCACGGAGGCCACCCTCTCCGGCGCCCCCTACCGGATCACCGGCGGCAACGACCTGCCCTTCACGGCCGCCCGCGACGAGGCCACCGCGGCCCGCGTCCTGACCGCGCTGCGCGCGGGAGCCTGAGCCGCACCGGCACCGGCGGACCACCCCGGCCGGCCCGGGACGGACCTCGGCCCGCCGGGGACGCCCCGCCGCCACGCTGTCCGCGGGCCCGAATATCCTGGGCCCCTTGCCCACCGGCTGACGAAGGAGTCCGAAGGTGCCGTCGATGCTCGATGCCGTCGTCGTGGGGGCGGGCCCCAACGGACTGACCGCCGCGGCCGAACTGACCCGCCGGGGCTTCGCCGTGGAGGTGTACGAGGCGGCCGGGACCGTGGGCGGAGGCGCCCGCACCGAGGAGCTCACCCTTCCCGGCTTCCGGCACGATCCGTGCTCCGCCGTCCACCCGCTCGGGATCGGCTCACCCGCGTTCCGGGGGATGCCCCTGGACCGGCACGGACTGGAGTGGCTCCAGCCGGAACTGGCGCTCGCCCACCCCTTCCCGGACGGGACCGCCGCCGTCCTCAACCGGTCGGTGGGGGAGAGCGCGATGTCGCTCGGGCCGCGGGACGCCGGGGCCTACCGCAGGCTCGTCGCCCCCTTCCTCGGCCACTGGGACACCCTCGCCGCCGACTTCCTGCGCACCCCGTGGGACGGACTGCCCCGTGATCCGTACCGGCTGGCCCGCTTCGGCGCGCTCGGGCTGCGGCCCGCCACCTGGCTCTCGCGGCGCTTCGACGGGGACCGGGCCCGGGGGCTCATCGCCGGTCTCGCCGCCCATGCCATAGCGCCGACCAGCGGATTCGCCACCGGGGCCATCGCCCTGGTCTTCGCACTCGCCGCCCACGAGAAAGGCTGGCCGGTGCCGCGCGGCGGCTCGCAGGCCATCTCCGACGCCCTCGCTTCCTACGTACGCGAACAGGGCGGCACGATCCGCACCGGCACCGAGGTCAGACGGCTGGACGAACTCCCGCCCGCCCGCTCCTACATCTTCGACACCTCACCCACCGCCATGGCCCGGATCGCGGGACTCGGCGACGCCTACCGCGGATACCGCTACGGCGCCGCCACCTTCAAGATCGACTACGCCCTGTCGGGCCCGGTGCCCTGGACGGCGACGGAGGCCCGGCGCGCCGGCACGGTCCACATCGGGCCCACCGCCGGGGAGATCGACACCGCGCTGCGCGCCGCCGTCCAGGGCCGGGACCCGGACGTGCCGTTCCTGATCACCGCGCAGCCGAGCGTGACCGACCCGTCCAGAGCCCCCGAGGGACGCCATGTCTTCTGGGTGTACGGGCATGTCCCGGCGGCCTGGGAGGGCGACGCCACCGATGTCATCGAACGCCAACTGGAGCGGTTCGCCCCGGGGTTCCGCGATCTGGTGCTCGCCCGCGCGGTCGCGGGACCGCCCGAGATCGCCGCGCGCAACGCCAACTACGTCGGCGGTGACATCGCCTGCGGGGCGTTCTCCGGACTCCAGACCCTGATCCGCCCCAAGCTCGCCCGCGTCCCCTACGCCACCGCCCATCCGGCGGTCTTCCTCTGCTCATCGGCCACACCGCCGGGCCCCGGCGTGCACGGCATGTCCGGTCACCACGCGGCGAAGGCCGTCTGGCGGCGGCTCCGGGCCCGGTGAACGAGGCGCGGGGCCCGGTGTTACGGGAGCGCGGGCCCCGGTGCGCGGGAGCGCGGGGCCCCGCGTACGGGAGCGCGGGTGCCGGTGTGACGGCATGATGTCCGCATGAGCACCTCCGAGCCCGAGCCGGTGGCCGTCCGGCTGTTCCGGGGCGACATCACCGCCCAGTCCGTCGACGCCATCGTCAACGCCGCGAATTCCTCGCTCCTCGGCGGAGGCGGGGTGGACGGCGCGATCCACCGGCGTGGCGGTCCGGAGATCCTCGCCGCCTGCCGGGACCTGCGGGCCTCGCACTACGGCAAGGGCCTGCCCACCGGCCGTGCCGTGGCCACCACCGCAGGCCGTCTGGACGCCCGTTGGGTCATCCATACGGTCGGCCCGGTCTTCAGCGGTGTCGAGGACCGTTCCGCGCTGCTGGTCTCCTGCTACCGCGAATCCCTGCGCGTGGCCGCGGAGTTGGGGGCCCGCACCGTCGCGTTCCCGGCGATCTCGACCGGCATCTACGGCTGGCCGATGGACGACGGCGCGCGCCTCGCGATCAGCACGGTGCTGGCGGAGGCCGCGGCCCCCGTGGAAGAGGTGCGCTTCGTGCTGTTCGACGCGCACGCGTACGCGGAGTTCGAAGAGGCCCTCGCGAAACAGGGCTGATCCGCGGCACCGGATGAGCCGCGAAACAGGGCTGACCGCGAGACAGGGCCGAGCCGCGACACAGGGCTGATCCGCGGCACCGGGCCGGGTCAGGACACAGGGCCGGGACGTGACACAGGATGAGCCGCGAACCGCACGGCACCGTGCGATGTCGCATGTCGCATTTCCGCGCAACCGTGATGTCGGATTTCCGCCAGCCCGGCCCCCGGCGGTGACCGATGCTTGAACCATGCACACCGACACCGAGCGCTGCGTGCGGGCCGTCCAGTCCAAGGACGCCCGCTTCGACGGCTGGTTCTTCACCGCGGTCCTGACCACCCGGATCTACTGCCGCCCCAGCTGCCCCGTCGTACCGCCCAAGGTCCGCAACATGGCGTTCTACCCCAGCGCCGCCGCCTGCCAGCAGGCCGGATTCCGGGCCTGCAAGCGGTGCCGGCCCGACACCAGCCCCGGTTCCCCGGAGTGGAACGCCCGCGCCGACTCGGTGGCCCGTGCCATGCGCCTCATCCAGGACGGTGTCGTCGACCGCGAGGGCGTACCGGGGCTCGCGGCCCGGCTCGGCTACTCCGCCCGGCAGATCGAGCGCCAGCTCCTGGCCGAGCTGGGCGCCGGGCCCCTGGCGCTCGCCCGTGCCCAGCGGGCGCAGACCGCGCGCCTGCTGATCGAGACCACCACGCTCCCGATGGCGGAGGTGGCGTTCGCCGCCGGTTTCGCCTCCATCCGCACCTTCAACGACACCGTCCGCGAGGTCTTCGCCCTCGCCCCGGGCGAGCTGCGCACCCGGGCCGCCCGGGGCCCCCGGGTCCCCGCCCTCCCCGGTGTCATAGCGCTGCGTCTGCCGTTCCGGGCGCCGCTCAATCCCAGCAACCTCTTCGGGCACCTCGCCGCGACCGCCGTCCCCGGGGTCGAGGAGTGGCGCGACGGCGCCTACCGCCGCACGCTCACCCTTCCGTACGGCCATGGCACGGTCGCCCTGACCCCGCAGCCCGACCACATCGCCTGCCGGCTCTCCCTCACCGACCCGCGCGACCTCACCCTGGCCATCAGCCGCTGCCGTCGGCTGCTCGACCTGGACGCCGACCCGGTCGCCGTCGATGAGCGGCTGCGCACCGCCCCCCTGCTCGCGCCGCTGGTCGACGCGGCCCCGGGACGGCGCGTGCCACGCACCGTGGACGGCGCGGAGTTCGCCGTACGCGCGGTCCTCGGCCAGCAGGTCTCCACCGCCGCTGCGCGCACGCACGCGGCCCGGCTCGTCACCGCGCACGGCATCCCCGTCGACGACCCCGAAGGCTCCCTGACGCATCTCTTCCCGACTCCGGAGGCGCTGGCGGAACTCGACCCGGAGTCGCTCGCGCTGCCGCGCAGCCGCCGCAGGACCCTCACCACACTCGTCGCCGCGCTCGCCGGGGATGAGCTCCGGCTGGGGGCCGACACCGACTGGGAGCAGGCACGCGCCGATCTGGCCGCGCTGCCCGGCTTCGGCCCCTGGACGGTCGAGGTGATCGCGATGCGGGCACTGGGCGATCCGGACGCCTTCCTGCCCACCGATCTCGGCATCCGCCGGGCGGCGGAGCGGCTCGGCCTCCCGGCGACCCCCGCCGCCCTCACCGCGCGCGCCGCGGACTGGCGGCCCTGGCGGGCGTACGCCGTCCAGTACCTCTGGACCGTCGACGACCACCCCATCAACCACCTGCCCGCCTGACCACGGAAGGACCTCTCCCATGTCTGCCCTCAACGCGCCGACCACGTGCCACATGGTCACGGACAGTCCGTACGGCCCGCTGACGCTCGTCGCCACCGACGGTGTCCTGTCCGCCGTCTACATGACGGAGCAGCGCCACCGCCCGCCCGAGGAGACCTTCGGCGTGTTCGACCCACGCCCGTTCCCCGAGGTGATCCGCCAGTTGGAGGCGTACTTCGCGGGCGAGCTGAGGGAGTTCGATCTGCCGCTGCGTCTGGCCGGCACCCCGTTCCAGCGGAGCGTCTGGGACGAGCTGCTGAAGATCCCGTACGGCGAGACCCGTTCCTACGGCGAACTGGCCGAATCGCTCGGCAAGCCCAACGCCTCCCGGGCGGTCGGTCTCGCCAACGGCAAGAACCCGGTCTCGATCGTCGTCCCGTGCCACCGGGTCATCGGCGCGTCCGGCGGCCTCACCGGATACGGCGGCGGGCTCGACCGGAAGCAGCGGCTGCTCGCCTTCGAGAGCGGCGGGGACCACGACGTGCCGGCACTGTTCTGATCCGGCGGGCGGGCGGGGTCGGCCCGACCGCCCGCCTCAGCCGTCCCGGCTGCCCACGCCCGGGGCAGCCGTCCCCGTCCGCCTCAGCCGTCCCCGTCCGCCTCAGCCGTCCCCGCCGCCCGCGCCGGGTCAGCCGGTGAAGATCTCCACGACCGACCAGATGGCGAGGCCGAGCATGCACAGACCGCCGATGCGCTGAACGGTCTTCAGCGGCACCCGCTTGGCGATGAACCGTCCCGCCAGCAGCGCCAGCGCGGACACGGACATCAGGGCGGCGGCCGAACCGATCGCCGTGGACCAGGTGCCGTTGCTCGCCGCGAGGTTGGCGGTGGTGATCTGGGTGAGGTCGCCCCACTCGCTGATGAAGACCGCCATGAACGCGGTCGAGTAGACCGGCCAGAAGCCGGTCACCGTCTTGACCTCGCCGTCCTCGTCGTCGTCACCGCTCCCGCTGCGCAGCAGCATGAACGCGCCGAAGGCGAAGAGCGAGGCCGAGACCAGCTTGACGATCCAGTCGGGCAGCAGCCCGATCAGGCTGCCGGCGCCGACCGCGATGGCCACATGCACGATGAACGCGGACGAGGTGCCGAACCAGACATAGAGGGGACGCATACGCGTACCCATGGCCAGCGAGGCGAACATCGTCTTGTCGGGGAGCTCCGCGAGGAAGATCAGCCCGAAGGCGGTGAGGATCGCCAGGGGGTCGAGATGCATTCCGGGTGGCTTTCTGTGAGAGCCGGGCCCCGGGTCTCCGCGAAGTGCCGTTTCTGGCTTTCGGAGGACCACTCGGCCCGGCATGACGGCAGCGCCCGCAGGGCGCGGGCGTGTCATACCTGACCGAAGGTCTCGCCCGCCCGTAAGCATCTACGGGCCCGGCCACCGGGAACCCGAGGGCTCCAGTGTGTCGACGACCGGTTTGCGGGGCTACTCCCCTTCGCAGCCATCAACACTACCCCACCCCGTCCGCCGGGGGTGCAGGTGTTCGAGTCGGTGGCCGCTGGGTAGAGTCCGGGTGATCATCAGCATCGCCCTACCGGAAGTGCCCGCATGAGCCGCCGCCCCCGCAAGGCCGCCCCCGCCGAGGGGCCGCCCCGGCCCACCGTCAGCGTCTGCCGGGGCTGCTGCTGCGGTACGCAGAAGATTCCCGGCGTCGATCACGCAGGCCAGCTGGCCCAGCTGCGGCAGTCCCTGGGGGGCGCCGCCACGGTGCGCGCGGTGGAGTGCCTGGACGCCTGTGAGCAGGGCAATGTCATCGTCGTCCAGCCCTCGTCCGAGGGCCGCAGGGCCGGGGGCCGCCCGGTCTGGCTGGGGCTGGTCAACGATCCGGACGCCGTGGCGGACATCTCGGCCTGGGCCGCGGCGGGCGGCCCCGGCCTCGTGGACGCCCCGGAGATCCTCGACCTCTACGTCTTCAAGCCCTCGCGCCGCGTTCAGGCCGAGCTGGATCACTGAGGACCGTCCCGGCCGTGCCGGCGGCGCCCGACGTCACACCGCGGGAGCGACAGGACCGAACGGCGACGGGGTGCGCCCCGTCCAGGTGTTGAGCTCCGCTCGCGCGGTCTGCTTGGTGACCCCGCCGTCCTGGACCGTGCCGCCGCGGGCCACGTAGAACCGTCCGTCGTCGAGCGAGACCAGCCCGTACTGGCCGTACTGCCCGGGGGCCGGCCAGCCGTACGTCCCGGTCGGCGCGTCGTGCAGACCCGCGCGGAGCAGCGGCAGCAGCAGTCCGCGCTCCGGCTCCCGCTGCCCGCGGACCACGCCCCGTACGGGCTTCTTCGAGCCGTCGAGCGCGAAGAGCGTGTAGTTGGGGAAGCCGGGCTTGGTGCCCTTGTACGCCGCCATCAGCCAGTTGCCGCTGTGCCCGTCGAACTCCAGATTCTGCACGCCGTACGTGGTGTTCCCGGTGTACGCGAAGTACTTGCCGTCGACCCGGGCGGGGCCGCTGGTGTGCGGAGCGGCCTCGGAGAGCGGACGCTCGTACTTCTTCCACCGGCCGATGTCGTACTGGAGCAGGACCTGGTGGTCGTTGTCCGCGCGCCCGGTGTTGGCGTACACGCCGTAGGCCACCGTCAGCCGTTGCTTCCCGTGCTTCCGGCCGAACTCGGGGCCGAACGCCACCCCGTCGATGCCGCTGCAGCCGTACCGGTGGTCGGGAGTGTTGCCGGTGTCCCCGTCGAAGACCCCGTCGCCGTTCATGTCGGCCGTGAAGTCCCGTACGACCTCCTTGAGATGGACGGTCGAGACGACGCCCGTGGACTGGGCGTCCATGCCCATGCGGGTGATGCGGTCGGCGTCGAGGATCGCGATGTAGAACGACTTCGCGGCCTTGTACTCCAGCGATCCGTAGACCCTGCCGTCCCGCGCGTTGAAGTCCAGATCGCCGAGGTGCCCGGTGAAGCCGGTGACCGAGCCCACCGGCCGGCCCCCGAGGTCGGTCTTGACCAGCAGATCGGTGAACGAGAAGTACATGAAGCCCTTGCGGCGGTCGATGGCCATGCCCTGGACATGCCCCGACCGCCAGGCGCCGCCGTCGACCGAGGACGGCAGCCGGGACGGCTCGGTGGGCGGCGACGGGAACGGGGACCGCGGCGAGGGCGCTTCGCGCACGGTGGCCGCCGCGGCCGTACCCGCTCCGCCGCCGGCCAGTGCTGTGCAGGCAACCGCCGTGCAGGCCAGTGCCGTTGCCGCCGTTCTGCGCAGTGTGCCGATACGTCCCATGAGTGTGCGCATGGCCCCTCCCCTGTCGTGGTGCTCGGATGATGCCGGGCGTGGATGCACGACGGACCAATGGCGCGTGAACGAGTAAGTCCGTCACATGCGGAGGCACTTCACGAGATTGGCATGGACATGGGGATCGATGCGAGGGCGCCTACAGTCGGAGAGCCCGTCAGGAACCGACCGGTACGCCGTCCTCCAGCTCCACCGCCCCGGCACCGGACGCCAGTACCTCCAGCGCCGCGCCCACCCGCCGCCGCAGGGGGCCCGGCAGATGGCCGTCCAGTTCGGCGGGCAGCGCCAGCTTCCAGGACAGGAGTTCCTCCTCCTGGAGCCGGATGGCCGCGAACTGCTCCTCGGAGAGCACTCCTCCGTCGTACAGATACGCGGCGATCGGCGGACGGGCCGCCCCGCGTGCCCAGTCGACGGCGAGCAGCCGGCCCGGCTCCAGGTCGAGTCCGATCTCCTCGGCCGTCTCCCGGCGGGCGGCCTGCCGGGGGCCCTCTCCGGTGTCCGACTCGACCGTTCCGCCGGGCAGCGCCCAGCCGTCACGGTAGTTGGGCTCGACGAGCAGGATCCGGCCCCGGTCGTCGCGGAACAGCGAGGCGGCGGCGGCCAGGACACGGGGGAGTCCGGCGATGTACGTGGCGTAGTCGGTGGAGGTCACCCCAGGCAGCGTAGCGGCAGCACCGGGTGCGCCCGTGGGCGCCCATGGGCAGATCAGGGGTCGTGCGGATAGGGTCGGGGCGGCGCGACTGCCTGTTCGAAAGCAAGGGATGCAAGGTGACGGACGGAGCAGAGATGGAGACCGCCCGCGTGCTCGTCGCGGCGGACAAGTTCAAGGGCTCGCTCACGGCCGTACAGGTCGCGGAGCGGGTGACGGCCGGGCTGCGGTCCGTCGTCCCCGGTGTGCGGGTCGAGACCCTGCCCGTCGCGGACGGTGGCGACGGCACGGTCGCGGCGGCGCTGGCCGCCGGATTCGAGCGCCGCGAGGCGCGGGTGACCGGACCCCTCGGGCAGCCGGTGACCGCGGCGTACGCGCTGCGCGGGTCCACCGCGGTGGTGGAGATGGCCGAGGCCTCGGGGCTCCAGCACCTCCCCGCAGGGGTGTTCGCCCCCCTCACCGCCACCACGTACGGCTCGGGCGAACTGCTGCGGGCCGCCCTGGACGCGGGCGCCCGGACCCTGGTCTTCGGGGTCGGCGGCAGCGCCACCACGGACGGCGGCGCGGGCATGCTCGCCGCACTCGGAGCCCGTTTCCTGGACGCCGACGGCACACCGGTCGGCCCCGGCGGCGGCGGCCTCGCCGGTCTGGCGGAGGCGGATCTCTCCGGGCTCGACCCGCGCCTCGCGGACGTCGACCTGATCCTGGCCAGCGATGTGGACAACCCGCTGACCGGGCCGAAGGGGGCCCCCGAGGTGTACGGGCGGCAGAAGGGGGCGTCCGAGGACGACATCGCGGTCCTGGACGCGGCCCTCGTCCACTACGCCTCGGTCCTGGGCCCCGGCCACGCGGCCCTGCCCGGCGCGGGCGCGGCCGGCGGCATCGGCTACGGGGCACTGGTCGCCCTCGGCGCCCGCTTCCGGCCCGGCATCGAGGTCATGCTGGACGTCCTCGGTTTCGCCCCGGCGCTCGCCCGCGCCACGCTGGTCATCACCGGCGAGGGTTCGCTGGACGAGCAGACGCTGCACGGCAAGGCTCCGGCGGGAGTCGCCGCCGCCGCCCGCGCCGCCGGGGTCGAGGTCGTCGCGGTCTGCGGCAGGCTCGCGCTGTCCCCGGAGGCGCTGGGCCGGGCGGGCATCCGGCGTGCCTACGCCCTCACCGAGCTGGAGCCCGACCCGGCCGTCAGCATGGCCCAGGCGGGGCCGCTGCTGGAGCGGGTCGCCGGTGCGATCGCCCGTGACTTCCTGAGCTGAGGCCGGGCGGGAGTCCGGAGCGCGAATGTCCGGACCTGTGAACCCCGGAGGCCGGAGGGGCCACAGGTCCGGGGGCGGGGGGCCGGCCCTTCGGGGCCGGGTTCTTCGGGCCCGGGGCCCGCTTCCGGGCTCCCGTCCACGCGAACCGCGCACCCACCCCCGTACCCCGACGGCTACGGCCGTGACGACGGCGGCAGCCGGAACGCGTCCAGGGCGAGCATGACCTCGGTCAGCTCGCGCGGCACCGACAACGAGCGCGCCGTCAGCCCCTCCAGCCGGCGCAGGCGGTTGAACACCGTGTTCCGGTGGCACCGCAGCCGCCTCGCCGCCCGGCTCACCGACCCGCCGCACTCCAGCCATGCCTCCAGCGTCTCCACCAGCAGCGTCCGCTCCGCGGGCGCCAGCGCGAGCAGCGGACCGAACACCTCGCTGACCAGCCTGGCCGACAGCTCGGGCCGGCTCACCACCAGCGCGGTCGACAGCCGCTCGTCCAGCCGGACGATCTCCCGCGCCCGCGGGGCACAGGTCAGCAGCGCGAACCCGGCCAGCCTGCGGGCCAGGCCGAGTTCGGCCAGACCGTCCACCACCGGACTGAGCCCGGCCGGACCCGCGCGGCGCTCCGCGAGCAGTGCGGCCGGCGCGGCGAGGCTCCCCTCGCCCAGGGCGACGACGGCGATCTCGCAGTCCGCCCGTGTCCGCCAGCACCAGCGCATGCCGTCCGTGTCCAGGGCCCACCGCACGGGGGCCGGCCGACCCACCGGGTCACCCCGGTCGGCGCCCAGCACCGCCACCGCGTAGCGCCCCCGTTCGGGCAGCCCGAGGCACTCCGCCGTACGCCGGACCAGACCCGGCACCGCTCGGCCGTCCAGGAGTACGTCGAGCAGCGCCCGGCCCCGCTCGTCCCTGCGCCGCTGCATCCTCTGTTCCCCTTCGCGCGCTCTGCGGCCGCTCATGAGCGGTGAGGATGCCACCGGCCGCGGCGGGCGCCGACGCGCGGCAACGCCCTCTGTGCGCGTGCACAACCGCGCCCTTCACTCGCTGGTCACCCGCATCGAGTCGGCCCCGCCCCGTGGACGCACGGTGCGCTGCGGTGCTGGTCTGTGGCACCACACGGCGCACACCCCCGCGACGCGGCACCCCGGCGACGCGGCAGGTGGCACGACGCGACACGTGGCACGTGACATGGCACGCCCCACCGCGCTCGTCCGACCGCGCTCGCCCCCACCGCGCCCGCTCCCGTGCATGCGCGGCACAGCGCACGCACCCCCACGACACGAACACCGGCACCAGCACCAGCACCAGAGCGAACACGAACGACCACACGAGCAACAACACCAACGGCAACACGAACACGAACACGACAAGGCGGAAGGAGGAGGACGCATGGCAACGCTAGAGATCCGCGCACTGTCCGTGGGCTACGGCCCGGTACGGGCCCTGCGCGACGTCTCCGTCGACGTGCCGGCCGGCGCGATCACCGCCGTACTCGGCGGCAACGGCGCCGGCAAGACCACGCTGCTGCGGGCCGTATCGCGGACCCTCGGCTTCCACCGCGGAACGGGCACGGGCACCATCCACTTCGACGGCAGGCCCCTGGAAGGGCTTCGGCCCGCCCAGGTGGTGGCCGCCGGAGTGGTCCAGGTGCCGGAGGGGCGACAGGTGTTCGCCCGGATGACGGTGGCCGACAATCTGCGGGCGGGCGCACTGGGGGCCCGCGGCGGGCGCAAGGACGTGACCGCCGCACTGGCCCGCGTACACGAGTTGTTTCCGGTGCTCGCCCAGCGCGCGCACCAGCGGGCCGGGCTGCTGTCCGGCGGCGAGCAGCAGATGCTCGCGATGGGCCGGGCGCTGATGGCGGGTCCCCGGCTGCTCCTGCTGGACGAGCCGTCCCTCGGCCTCGCGCCGCTGATGGCGGCCAGGATCGCCGAGACCATTCAGGAGATCAACGCGGCCGGCACCTCCGTCATGCTCGTCGAGCAGAACGCGGCCATCGCCCTGCGGCTCGCCTCCACCGCGTATGTCCTGGATGTCGGCGAGGTCGCCCTGTCCGGACCGGCCGACGAACTCGCCGCGTCCGACGAGGTACGCCGCCGCTATCTGGGCGTCGTGGACGAGACGGCCGCCGAGGACGCCGACCCGGCGGTCCGGTCGGCCCGCACCCTGAGCAGGTGGTCCGCGTGAAGAACGCCCCCGGCGCGCCGAACGCCAACAGGACCGCCAACGGGACCGCCAACGGGACCGCCAACGGGGCCCCTGCCACCGCACCCGCCCCCGCGGCCCTCGCCGTCCGCGACGTGACCGTGCGCTTCGCCGGGCTCACCGCCCTGGACGGCGTCTCGTTCACCGTGGAACCGGGCAGCGTGCACGCCGTGATCGGCCCGAACGGCGCGGGCAAGTCCACCTGCTTCAACGTGCTCTCCGGCGTCTACCGCGCCACCTCGGGCACCGTCCACCTCGGCACCACCGAGCTGACCGGCCTCTCGCCGCACAGGATCGCCGGACTCGGCGTCGCGCGCACCTTCCAGAACCTGGCCCTGCCGCCGCACGCCACGGTCGCCGACAGCCTGCTGCTCGGCCGGCACCGGCTCACCCGCTCCGGTTTCCTCGCCACCGGTCTGCGACTGCCGTCCGCCGCCCGCGAGGAGCGGCGCCATCTGGACCGGGTCCGGGAGATCGCCGAATTCATCGGGCTGGAAAAGGAGTTGGACCGTCCCGCCGGGGCCCTCCCCTACGGACAGCAGAAGCTCGTCGAGTTCGGCCGCGCCCTGTGCATGGAGCCGCAGGTCCTGCTGCTGGACGAACCCATCGCCGGGATGACCGCCGACGAACGACGCCGTACCGCGGCCGTTGTCGCGAACGTGCGCGACAGCCTCGGCATCTCGATCGTCCTGGTGGAACACGACATGGGGGTGGTGATGCGGCTCGCCGACGCGGTGACCGTACTCGACTTCGGACGCAGGATCGCCGGCGGAACGCCCGCCGAGGTCCAGAACGACCCGGCCGTCGTCCAGGCCTACTTGGGAGCACCGGAATGACCACGTTCATCGAACTCCTCCTCGGCGGGCTCTCGATCGGTTCGGTCTACGCGCTGATCGCGCTGGGCTTCGTCGTCATCTTCAAGGCGACCGAGGTCGTCAACTTCGCCCATGCGTCACTGCTGTTGGCGGGCGGCTATGTCACCGCGGTGCTCCACGACGACATCGGCTTCTGGCCGGCGCTCGGTGTCGGCATCGCGGGTGCCGCGGTCGTCGGCTCGGCGATCGAGTTCTTCGTGATGCGCCGCTACCGGGGCAGCGACCACAGTGTCCTGGCCATCGTCACCATCGGCGTCGACATCCTCCTCACCACCGAACTCACCCGCCGCATGGGCACGGACGTGCTGGCGCTCGGAGACCCGTGGGGCGACGAGGTCGTCACCGTCGGAGGTGTCACCCTCGCCCAGACCCGCATCGCCGCGTTCGTCGCGGCCGGACTGCTGATCACGGTGTTCCTGCTCGCCTTCCGCTACACCTCCTGGGGTGTGTCGATGCGGGCCGCGGCCGAGAACCCGCAGACCGCGGCCCTGATGGGGATCAAGCTCGGCCGGGTCTCGCTCGCCGCCTGGGCGGTCGCCGGAGCACTCGCCGCCGTCGCCGCGCTCTTCCTGACCGTGTTCCCGACCCCCGGCCTCGAACGGGCCACCTCGCTCGCCGCGCTCAAGGCGTTCCCCGCGGCCATCCTGGGCGGACTCGACTCCACGACGGGGGCACTCGCCGGCGGACTCATCGTCGGTGTCACCGAGTCGCTCGCCACCGGCTACCAGAGCGATCTCTCCTTCCTCGGCCGGGGCATCGGCGATCTGGCGCCCTATCTGGTGATGGTGATCGTGCTGCTCATCCGGCCCGCGGGACTCTTCGGCACGAAGGAGCTCGCCCGTGTCTGACGCCATCGCCGAACCCGCCGTGACCGGCGCCCTTCCCTCGGCGGGGAGCACCGCCGGGACCGGGGAGAGCTTCACCGACCGGCTGCGCCGCCCCCGTACGTACGTCCTGCTGATCGGCTCGGTCCTGCTGCTCGTCCTCCCGTTCTACCTGGACCGCTTCTGGCTCCAGGCCGGACTGTTCGCGATGGCCGCCGCGATCGGGGCCATCGGCATCAACCTGCTCACCGGAGCCACCGGCCAGCTCTCCATGGGCCACGCCTTCTTCCTCGCCGTGGGCGCGTACGGCTACTGCGTCCTGGCGGGCGGGAGCGGCACCGAGAACGGGCACGCGTTCAGCGGCCTGGGGCTTCCCACCTGGCTCGCGGCGATCCTCGCCGTGCTGCTGGCGGGGGCCGCGGGCGGGATCTTCAGCCCCATCGCGGGCCGGCTGCGCGGCGCGTACCTCGGTATCGCCACGCTCGCGCTGATCTTCATCGGCCAGCATGTGCTGTTCAACGCGGGCTCGCTCACCGGCGGCTTCAACGGCCGTGCCGTACCGCCGCTCTCGGTGTTCGGCCTCACCTTCGACGACAGCGAACTCGTCGTCGCCGCCGTGCCGTTCCAGTCCGCCGAGAAGCTCTGGTACGTCGCCCTGCTCGCGCTGCTCCTCAGCGGACTGTTCGCCCGCGGAGTGCTGCGCGGCCGGCCGGGCCGGGCGATGAACGCCATCCGGGACCACCGGATCGCCGCGGGCGTGATGGGCGTGCCGGTGGCCCGCTACCGGGCCGGGGTCTTCGTCCTGTCCTCGATGTACGCGGGCCTGGCGGGCGTCCTGCTCGCCCTGCTCTTCCAGCGGACCGTGCCCGAGTACTTCGGCATGATCCTCTCGCTCGAATACCTCGCCATGATCGTCATCGGCGGCCTCGGCAGCGTCGCCGGAGCGGTCGTCGGCGCGGCCTTCGTCTCCCTGCTCCCGCAGGTGCTCACTCACTACAGCGACTCCCTCCCGCTCGTCTCCGCGCCCGGTACGGGCGGGCTGGCACCGGGTGAGGCGTCCCGCTATCTGTACGGCGCCGCGGTGGTCGCGGTGGTCCTGTTCCTGCCCGGCGGCATCGCGCGTCCGAAGAATTCTGGGGAGAAGAAATGAAACTGAGAGCACTCACGGCCGTGGTCGCGGCCCTCACCGTCACCCTCGTGGGATGCAGTGGAAAGGCCACCGAGGGGGACGGCGGCGAGAAGGACAAGAGCGGGATGAAGACCGGAGAGGGAGTCACCTCCGAGAAGATCACCCTCGGCGCGCTGACCGATATGACCGGGGTGTACGCCTCGCTCGGCAAGAGCGTCACCCAGGCCCAGCAGCTGTGGGTGAAGCAGACCAACGCCGCGGGCGGAATCTGCGACCGGAAGATCGAACTGACCGTCCGTGACCACGGTTACGACCCGCAGAAGGCCATCGCCTCCTACACCGAACTGGAGCCGGAGGTACTGGGGTTCACCCAGTTCATCGGTTCCCCGTTCGTCGCCGCGGTGGAGCAGCGCATCGACGGCCAGGACAAGGGACTCGTCCTTCCGCAGGCCTGGTCGGCGAGCCTGCTCGGCTCCAGCTACGTGCGGGTCATCGGGGCCACGTACGACATCGAGACGATCAACCTGATCGACTACCTGCTGGCCGAGAAGCGCATCGCCAAGGGTGACAAGATCGGTCATGTCTACTTCGAGGGCGACTACGGCGAGAACGCCCTCGCCGGGTCGAAGCACGCGGCGAAGGAGCTGGGCCTCACCGTCGTCGAGCAGAAGATCAAGCCGACCGACAACGACATGACCGCCCAGGTCGCCGCACTCAAGCAGGCCGGGGTGAAGGCGGTCGTCGTGAGCGCCGGTCCGCGCCAGGCGGCCTCGCTCGTCGGCGTGGCCGCGGCCACCGGCTTCGATGTCCCGGTCGTCGGCAACAACTCGGCGTTCGCGCCGCAGCTGCTGAAGACCCAGGCGGGCCCGGCCCTGCTCAAGGACTACTACGTCGCCGCCTCCACCCTGCCGATCGGCGACCCGGGCACGGGCCCGGCCAAGCTCGCCAAGGAGTACGCGGCGCAGTACCCCAAGGACGGGCTCGACAACGGCGTCGTCGCCGGATACACGGCGGCGTCCCTCTACGGCGAGGCGCTGAAGAAGGCGTGCGAGTCCAAGGACCTCACGCGGGCGGGGGTGGACAAGGCGCTGCTCACGATCAAGGGGTACGGAGCGGAGTTCGGGATGTCGCACGACTTCTCGGACCCGGCGGCGCCGTCCACCCGGCAGAGCGTCATCATGAAGCCCGACGCGAAGACCCCCGGTGGCCTCAAGGTGATCCGCCCGGCCGCCGTGGCCGCGGCGGCCGAGTCCTTCACGATGAAGCCCTGATCCGTGAAGCCCTGAACCTGTGAGCTGTGATCCGTGGAGCACCGACCCGTGGAGCACTGACCCATGAAGCCCCGCCCGCCGAAGCCTTCCGCGGGTCCGGCGGGGCGGGGCGCCGGACACCCGAGCACACGCTGAACGCCCGAGCGGGCCCGGCCGATGTCGGGCCGGACCCGTTCGGGCGTTCTCGTGTCCACCGGTGCGACGCGTGCCCCGACGGTCACGGCCGTGCCGGTGTGCTCTCCTTCCCCGGGTGCGGGCCGGTGCCGGTACTGGGGGCGACGGCCGGGGACGCGGCCTCCTCGGACTCGCCGGCCTTCGAGGCGGCCCGGGTGCCCCGGGCGGCGGGGATGAGGGCGGTGGCCACAAGACCGAGCACCACGAAGCCCGCCGCGAGGTAACTGCCCAGCACGAGGCCCTCCGTCATCGCGGAGCGCGCCGCGTCGGCGACGGAGGCCGTCCGGGGCTGCGCCGACAGCGGGCCGATGGCGGCACCGGCGCTGTCCGTGACCGCGGCGGTGAGCCGGTCGGCGTCCGCCGGGGGCAGCCCGGCCGTGGCCAGCCGGTCATGCAGCCTGGAGCTCAGCGCGGAGAGGAACACCGTGGTCAGCACCGCGATGCCCAGGGCCGAGCCGAGCTGGCGGAAGGAACTCTGGATCCCCGAGCCCTGGCCGGCGCTGTGGTGCGGGACTTCGGCCAGTACGACATTGGTGACCTGGGCGGTCGCGAACCCGACGCCGATCCCGTACAGGAAGAGGACCAGCGCCACGGTCCACCAGGGGCTGTCCGTGGCCGCGATCAGCCCGAGTCCGGCCAGGCCCACGACCTCCAGCGCCAGACCGATCCGGACCTGGCCGAGCGCCGCGACCCTGGCGGCCATGCCGAAGCTCGCGCCGCTCGCGACGAAACTCCCCACCGCCACCGGAACCAGGGCGAGCCCCGCCTGCACGGCGCTGTAGCCGAGCGTGAACTGGAGCCACAGGGGGAGCACCGCGATGATGCCGAACTCGCCGAGGCCGATGATCAGGGTGGCGATGTTGCCGTTCCGGAACGAGGCGACGGAGAACAGCCGCACGTCCATCAGGGCCCGGGAGGGATCGCTGCTCCGGGTGAGGGCCGACTGACGGCGGACGAAGGCGAACAGGGACAGTGCGGCGATCACCAGCGCGACCAGCACCGGGGAAGGCCCGCCGCTCCAGGTGAGGCCGAGGACGTGCAGCGGCTCGACCGTGCCGAGCCAGCCGTAGGTACGCCCCTCGACGAGGCCGAACGCGAGCGATCCCAGACCGAGGACGGACAGGGCCGCGCCGATACCGTCGATGCGCCCCTCGGTACGGGGCGAGGGCGCCAGGTACAGCACGGCACCGACGACGATCAGCGCCGAGAGCGGCACATTGATGCCGAACGCCCAGCGCCAGGAGGCGTGTTCGGCCAGCCAGCCGCCGAGCAGCGGGCCCAGTGCGGAGGCGGCGCCGATGGTCGAGCCCCACACGGCGAACGCCTGGCCGCGCGCCTTGCCGGTGAAGGTCGCGTTCAGCAGGGAGAGCGAGGTCGGCAGGATCATCGCCGCGGCCACGCCCTGGAGGAAGCGGGCCAGGATGAGCAGGCCGCCCGAGGGGGCCAGCCCGGCCATCACGCTGGTCGCGCCGAACAGCACGACACCCGCGAGGAAGATCCTGCGGGCGCCGAGGATGTCGGCGAAGCGTCCGACGAGCAGGAGCAGCGCCGCGCAGACGATGGCGTACGACTCCTGGATCCACTGCGCCTGGGCCGAGTCGGCGTCGAGGTCCTCGATGACCGAGGGGACGATCACGTTGACGATCGTGGTGTCGACCACGATCAGTGCCACCCCCAGGGCGATGGCGATCAGGCCGAGCCAGCGCCGAGTGGCGGACGGGTCACGCATCTCATTACCTCCATGGTGAAGTATCTCGATGGTGAAGGTAAATTGGGGACGGGTAGGTTGTCAAAGTGATCCGACGGTGCGGATCACGGTGTGGGACGCGGTGCGGATCACGGTGTGACCGGCGGGGACCGCCGGTCATGGACACGAGGGAAGGGGGCGGGCTCCCATGGAGGAACCGCAGCTCGACGAGGTCGCGGTGCGGCGTGAGCAGTTGATGGACGGGCTCAGGGCCTACGGTGAGTGCTATCACCGGGTCAGCCGCCGCTTCGCCGTCTGGCTGGGCCTGCACTCCACCGACGCGGACGCCCTGCTGGAGATCGTCGCCGCCGAGGAGCGCGGCACCCCGCTGTCACCCGCGCGCCTCAGCGAACGCATCCTGCTGTCCTCCGGCGCCACCACCGCGCTCCTCAACCGCCTCGAAGGGGCCGGGCACATCGCCCGCAGCCGGGAACACACCGACCGGCGGATCGTCACCCTGCGCACCCGGCCGCACATCCTGGAGCGCGCCACCGAGTTCTTCGACCCGCTCGCCGAACGGCTGGACGGGGTGCTGGCCCAGTACGCGCCGGAGCAGCTGGAGGAGTTCAGGACCTTCCTGGCGCGGATGTCCGACGCGATGGACGATCACCTGGCCGAGCTGTAGCCGGGGTGGCCGGCCGGGGGAGCGCCGAGGGCGGCAGGGGCCGGCCGGAGGATGCGGTCGGACGGTGGGTCCCCGGTAACGCGTCGGTTTTTGGTCTGGACCAAAACGCGCCGGTGATGATTAGCTCCATGGCGACCGGGCCCGCGTCCGGCCCACCGGGCCGTCGCGCCGCTCACCCCTGCCGCACCCTTTCCGGAGCACCTCATGTCCCTGCCGCACACGCCCCCCTGGCGCACCGTCATCCTCTCGCCGCACTTCGACGACGCCGCGCTCTCCCTGGCCGGACTGCTGCCCGGACTGCCGGGCCCCACCGCCGTGGTCACCGTCCACGGCGGCGCTCCGGCCCCCGGCGTCCCGGCCTCCGACTGGGACGACCTCGGCGGCTTCTCCACCGGCGCGCAGGCCCATGCGGTCCGCCGGGCCGAGGACGCGCGGTCCTGCGCGCTGCTCGGCGTCGAGCAGGTGACCGTCGACCATCCCGACGGCCCGTACCTCGACGGCGACGACGGGCCCGGACCGACCGCTCTGGACGACCTCCTGAGGAGCCTCGCCCCCGGCACCCGGGTCCTCGCCCCGCTCGGCACCAACCAGCGCGACCACCGGGCCGTACGGCTGCGCGCCATGCGGGTCCTGGCCGAGGCGGGCGCCCCCGCCCCCTGGGTCTACGCCGACCTGCCGTACACCGGGCACCTGCCCGAGTGGGACACCGAGCAGGCGTGCGAGGCGCTGGCCGGGAGCGAGGCGTACGGCCTCGCGTACCAGGAGCTCCTGCGCGACCACGACGTCACCCTCCGCCACGAACTGCGGCTGACGGACGAACAGTGGGCGGCGAAGCGCGAGGCGGTCCTGTGCCACGCCTCGCAGCTCGCCGCACTCGTCCCCGGCCACGGCAGCTTCCTCGTCCGCAACGGGCCGCTGCGCACCGAACGGATATGGAGTCTGGAACCCCGCGATCCGGCCGGCCGGGCGGAGTAGGGCCCTGAGCGGACCACACACGTATGAGGGCCCGGATGCTGGGGAGCATCCGGGCCCTCATACGTGTCGCGCGTCGCGGCTACGGCAGCTGCGCCGCCCGTGCCTCGCGCCGGTTGTCGCGGAATGTGTTCACCCGGCGGGCCGTCGCGAAGAGCGGGATCACCGCGCCCAGCACGACCTGGAGTGCGCAGCCGGTCTGGAGGAGCAGCTGACCGCCGGGCGCGTCGAAGGCCCACGCGGCGAGCAGTCCCATCGCGGCCACGATCCAGCTCAGCATCGCCACCGCGAGGATGCCCCGCGGCTTGGGGTACTCGACCCGGCTCACCATCAGCCACGCCACACCGACGATCGCGAGCAGCGTCGGTACGAAGGGCAGCTCCAGAAGCACGATCGAGACGACCGTCAGCGCTCCGAAGGGGCTCGGCATGCCCTGGAACATGCCGTCCTTCATGGTCACGCAGGAGAACCTGGCCAGTCTGAGCACGACCGCCAGCAGCACCACGATCGCCGCCAGCGCCGATACCCGCTGGTGGGCGTCGTCCGCGACCATCCCGTACACGAGCACGAAGTAGGCCGGGGCGAGCCCGAAGCTGATCAGGTCCGACAGGTTGTCCAGCTCGGCGCCCATCGGGGAGGAGCGCAGCTTGCGCGCCACGAGCCCGTCGAAGAGGTCGAAGACCGCGGCCATGAGCATGAGGATCACCGCGGTGGCCGCCGAGTGACGGGCCATCCCCGACTCGTCGCTGCCCGTGAGGTGCGGGATGAGGATGCCCGTGGTGGTGAAGTACACCGCCATGAATCCACACGTGGCGTTACCGAGAGTGAGGGTGTCCGCTATCGACAGCCGCATGGAGAGCGGCATGTCCTCCGTGCCGTCGGGGTCGTTCTCCTCGGCGGCCTGCGGCACCCAGCCCGCCTGTGTATCAGGATCAATCACGGTCAATTCGAGTCACCCCCGCGGTGGTGGCCTGGCCTACCTCGACCGCGACATCGACACCTTCCGGAAGGTAGATGTCGACACGCGAGCCGAAGCGGATCAGGCCGATGCGCTCGCCCTGTTCCACCTTCGTACCCTGCGGGAGGTACGGCACGATGCGACGGGCGACCGCTCCCGCGATCTGCACCATCTCGATGTCGCCGAGCTCGGTGTCGAAGTGCCAGACAACGCGCTCGTTGTTCTCGCTCTCCTTGTTGAACGCCGGAACGAACCCGCCGGGGATGTGCTCGACCGACGTCACCGTGCCGGCCAGCGGCGCCCGGTTGACGTGGACATTCAGCGGGCTCATGAAGATCGCGACGCGGGTGCGCCCGTCCTTCCACGGCATGATGCTCTGCACCACACCGTCGGCCGGGGAGATGACCCGGCCCTCGGTGATCTCGCGCTCGGGGTCACGGAAGAACCAGAGCATGCCCGCCGCGAGCGCGGTGGTGGGCACGGCCACGGCTGCCCAGCGCCCGGACTTGCGTGCCCGGGAGAGGCTGAGTGCGGCGGTGGCGACGGTCGGCAGGAGCCACGGCGATGCTCCGCGTGCGATGCGGACCCCACCGCGTGGTGCGGAGGTATGGCTGTCGGGCATGAATGACCTTCGTAGCGGATGATGCCGCGCTGGCAACGGGGGACGGCGGCTTTCCGGCGATGCTATCGGTTGCGAGCCGCAACTGGGCAAGCCAGCAGCCGAGTCGGACGGCTTGAGCGCACCTGCCGAGGGTGACAGGGTGTGATCTTCTTCGCGGCTAAATCACCCCTAACGGGACATTCAGCCCTGAAGTCGGTACTCCTCCAGGAGGCGGCGACCAATGATCATTTTCTGGATTTCGGCGGTACCTTCACCGATCAGCAGCATCGGTGCCTCACGGTAGAGGCGCTCGATCTCGTACTCCTTGGAGAAGCCGTAGCCGCCGTGGATGCGGAAGGCGTCCTCGACGACTTCCTTGCAGTACTCGGAGGCGAGGTACTTCGCCATCCCTGCCTCCAGGTCGTTTCGTTCCCCGGAGTCCTTTTTGCGGGCCGCGTTTACCATCATTGCATGGGCGGCCTCGACCTTGGTGGCCATTTCGGCCAATTTGAACTGGATGGCCTGGTGCTGGGCGATGGGCTTTCCGAAGGTCTGGCGCTGCTGCGCGTACGAAACGCCCAGCTCGAATGCACGCTGCGCGACACCGCAACCACGCGCCGCCACATTTACCCGGCCGACCTCGACACCGTCCATCATTTGGTAAAATCCGCGGCCGGTGGTGCCCCCCAGTACACGATTGGCCGGAATGCGTAGCCCGTCCATGATGAGTTCGGTCGTGTCGACGCCCTTGTAGCCCATCTTGTCGATCTTCCCGGGGATGGTGAGGCCGGGCCGGACCTCTCCGAAGCCGGCCTCCTTCTCCACCAGGAAGGTCGTCATCGACTTGTGCGGAGCGGTGCCCTCGGGGTGGCCTTCGTCACTCCGGCACAGCACGGCCACCAGATTCGACGTGCCGCCGTTCGTCAGCCACATCTTCTGGCCGTTCAGGACGTACTCGTCGCCGTCCCTGACGCCCTTGGAGGTGATGGCGGAGACATCGGAGCCGAGCGCCGGCTCCGACATCGAGAACGCGCCGCGCACCTCTCCCAGTGCCATCCGCGGCAGGAACGTGTCCTTCTGCTCCTGTGTGCCGTGCTGCTTGAGCATGTACGCCACGATGAAGTGCGTGTTGATGATCCCCGACACGCTCATCCAGCCGCGGGCGATTTCCTCCACGCACAGCGCGTAGGTGAGAAGCGACTCGCCCAGACCCCCGTACTCCTCGGGAATCATCAGCCCGAAAAGACCGAGTTCCTTGAGTCCCTCGACGATCTCGGTGGGGTATTCGTCACGGTGCTCCAGCCGGGTCGCGACCGGAATGATCTCCTTGTCGACGAAATCCCGGACCGTGGAGAGGATTTCCCGCTGGATTTCGTTCAGGCCGGCGGTCTGGGCGAGTCGCGTCATGGCTGCTTCTCCTGTGGCTTCACGCGGTCAGTTGGAAGGCGTCGGGCGGCCGGGCTGTTCGCCGCCGCGCTCCTTGGTGTACGTCTCGGTGGGGACCATCACCTTGCGGCGGAACACGCAGACCACGGTGCCGTCCTGCTTGTAGCCCCTGGTCTCCACGTACACGATTCCGCGGTCGTTCCTGGACTTCGACGGGATCTTGTCCAGGACGGTGGTCTCGCCGTAGAGGGTGTCGCCGTGGAAGGTCGGCGCGATGTGCTTGAGCGATTCGACCTCCAGGTTGGCGATGGCCTTCCCGGAGACGTCCGGCACCGACATGCCGAGCAGCAGTGAATAGATGTAGTTGCCGACGACGACGTTCTTCCCGAAATCGGTCGTCGTCTCCGCGTAGTTGCTGTCCATGTGCAGCGGGTGGTGATTCATGGTCAGCAGGCAGAAGAGGTGGTCGTCGTATTCGGTGACGGTCTTTCCGGGCCAGTGCTTGTAGACAGCACCGACTTCGAATTCCTCGTATGTGCGTCCGAACTGCACGATCAGGCCTCCGGAACGTCGAACGTGGAGGTGCGCCGCATTCCGGCCGCACGGCCCTTGCCCGCGACGACCAGGGCCATCTTGCGGCTGGCCTCGTCGATCATCTCGTCGCCGAGCATCGCCGAGCCCTTCTTGCCGCCCTCCTCGGAGGTGTACCAGTCGTAGGCGTCCAGGATCAGCTCGGCGTGGTCGTAGTCCTCCTGGGAGGGTGAGAACACCTCGTTGGCCGCGTCGACCTGGCCGGGGTGCAGCACCCACTTGCCGTCGAAGCCGAGGGCGGCGGCACGGCCCGCGACCTCGCGGTAGGCGTCCACGTCGCGGATCTGGAGGAACGGCCCGTCGATCGCCTGGAGATCGTGGGTGCGGGCCGCCATCAGGATGCGCATCAGGATGTAGTGGTAGGCGTCCGCGCCGTAGCCCGGCGGCTGCTGGCCCACCACCAGGGTCTTCATGTTGATCGACGCCATGAAGTCGGCCGGGCCGAAGATCAGGGTCTCCAGGCGGGGCGAGGCGGCGGCGATGTCGTCGATGTTCACCAGGCCCTTGGCGTTCTCGATCTGCGCCTCGATGCCGATCCTGCCGGTCTCGAAGCCCATCGTCTTCTCGATCTGGGTCAGCAGCAGGTCCAGGGCGACGACCTGCTGGGCGTCCTGGACCTTCGGCAGCATGATGCAGTCGAGGTTCGGCCCGGCGCCCTCGACGACCGTGATGACGTCCCGGTAGGTCCAGTGCGTCGTCCAGTCGTTGACCCGCACGACCCGGGTCTTGCCCGTCCAGTCACCGTTGTTGAGCGCGTCGACGATGTGGTGGCGGGCGCCCTCCTTGGCGAGCGGCGCGCAGGCGTCCTCCAGGTCCAGGAAGACCTGGTCGGCCGGGAGGCCCTGGGCCTTCTCCAGGAAGCGCGGGTTCGAGCCGGGCACGGCGAGGCAGGAACGGCGCGGGCGCAGCCGGTTCACCGGCGTCGTGGGCGTGGTCATGCGGGGACCTCCAGAGGGTCGAGCTTGTTCGCTTTCCGGATCTCGTCGACGATACGGCCGATGATTTCCGTGATGCCGAAGTCCTTCGGGGTGAAGACGGCGGCGACGCCGGCTCCGATCAGGGCGGTGGCGTCGGCGGGGGGAATGATGCCGCCCGCGATCACCGGGATGTCGGCCGCGCCGGCCTCGCGCAGCCGGTGGAGCACGTCGGGCACCAGCTCGGCGTGCGAGCCGGACAGGATGGACAGGCCGACGCAGTGCACATCCTCGGCCAGGGCGGCGTCGACGATCTGCTCGGGGGTCAGCCTGATCCCCTGGTAGACCACTTCGAACCCGGCGTCACGGGCCCGTACGGCGATCTGCTCGGCGCCGTTGGAATGCCCGTCCAGGCCCGGCTTGCCGACCAGCAGCCGCAGCCGGCCCACCGCCAGGTCAGCCGCCGTGCGGGCGGCCTTCTCGCGGACCAGCGCGAGCGGGGTGCCGGCCTCGGCGGTGACGGCGACCGGGGCCGACGAGACGCCCGTGGGCGCCCGGAACTCGCCGAAGACGTCCCGCAGCGCCCAGGACCACTCGCCGGTGGTGACGCCCGCGCGGGCGCACTCCACGGTCGCTTCCATCATGTTCTCGGTGCCGGCGGCGGCCTTCTTCAGCGCCGCGAGCGCCTCGGTGGCGCGTGCCTCGTCACGGTTGTCGCGCCACTGGTGCAGGGCGGCGACGACCTTGGCCTCGTTCGCCGGGTCCACCGTCATGATCGCGCCGTCCTGGTCGGCGGTGAGCGGGTTGGGCTCCGTCGTCTCGTAGATGTTGACGCCGACGATCTTCTCCTCGCCGCCCTCGATCCGGGCCCGCCGCGCGGCGTGCGAGGAGACCAGCTCCGACTTGAGGTAGCCGGACTCCACGGCGGCCATCGCGCCGCCCATCCGCTCGATCCGGTCCATCTCCGCGAGCGACTCGGTGACCAGGGCGTCCACCTTGGCCTCGATGACATGCGAACCGGCGAAGATGTCCTCGTACTCCAGCAGGTCGCTCTCATGGGCGAGGACCTGCTGGATACGGAGCGACCACTGCTGGTCCCAGGGGCGGGGGAGCCCCAGTGCCTCGTTCCAGGCGGGCAGCTGCACCGCGCGGGCGCGGGCGTCCTTGGAGAGGGTGACGGCCAGCATCTCCAGGACGATGCGCTGGACGTTGTTCTCCGGCTGGGCCTCGGTCAGACCGAGGGAGTTGACCTGGACGCCGTAGCGGAAGCGGCGCTGCTTGGCATCGGTGATGCCGTACCGCTCCCGGGTGACGCGGTCCCAGATGCGGCCGAAGGCGCGCATCTTGCACATCTCCTCGATGAAGCGGACGCCCGCGTTCACGAAGAACGAGATACGCGCGACCACATCGCCGAACTTCTCCTCGGGCACCTGGCCGGAGTCGCGCACCGCGTCCAGCACCGCGACCGCGGTCGACATCGCGTACGCGATCTCCTGGACCGGGGTGGCCCCCGCCTCCTGGAGGTGGTAGCTGCAGATGTTGATCGGGTTCCACCTGGGGATGCGGCCGACCGTGTACGTGATCATGTCGGTGGTCAGCCGCAGCGAGGGGCCGGGCGGGAAGACGTGCGTCCCGCGCGAGAGGTACTCCTTCACGATGTCGTTCTGCGTGGTGCCCTGGAGCTTGTCCGGGTCCGCGCCCTGCTCCTCGGCGACCACCTGGTAGAGCGCCAGAAGCCACATCGCGGTCGCGTTGATGGTCATCGACGTGTTCATCCGTTCCAGGGGGATGTCCTGGAACAGCCGTCGCATGTCCCCGAGGTGCGAGACGGGCACGCCGACCCGGCCCACCTCGCCCCGGGCGAGGATGTGATCGGGGTCGTACCCGGTCTGCGTGGGCAGATCGAAGGCGACCGACAGGCCTGTCTGGCCCTTGGCGAGGTTGCGCCGGTACAGCTCGTTGGACGCCTCGGCGGTCGAGTGACCGGCGTAGGTCCGCATGAGCCAGGGCCGGTCCTTCTGGCGCTCAGTCATCCGGTGGACCTCAGACGTTCCGGCTGGAAGGGGCGGACTGCTCCGACGGGGCGTCACGGAACAGGTTGATGGCGTCGATGTGCCGCTCGCGCAGTTCCTGGTCGCGCACCCCCAGCCCCTCGCGGGGCGCCAGCGCGAGGACGCCGACCTTGCCCTGGTGGAGGTTGCGGTGCACGTCGTACGCGGCCTGACCGGTCTGTTCCAGGGAGTAGACCTTGGAGAGCGTGGGGTGGATCCTGCCCTTGGCCACCAGCCGGTTGGCCTCCCAGGCCTCGCGGTAGTTGGCGAAGTGCGAGCCCACGATCCGCTTCAGCGACATCCACAGGTAGCGGTTGTCGTACTCGTGGTTGTAGCCCGAGGTCGAGGCGCAGGTGACGATCGTGCCGCCCTTGCGGGTGACGTAGACCGAGGCGCCGAACGTCTCGCGGCCCGGGTGCTCGAAGACGATGTCCACGTCCTCGCCGCCGGTCAGCTCCCGGATGCGCTTGCCGAAGCGCTTCCACTCGCGCGGATCCTGGTGGTGCTCGTCCTTCCAGAACCGGTAGCCCTCGGCATTGCGGTCGATGATCGCCTCGGCGCCCATCCTCCGGCAGATCTCCGCCTTCTGGTCGCTGGAGACCACGCAGATCGGGTTGGCGCCGCCGGCCAGCGCGAACTGTGTCGCGTAGGAGCCGAGGCCGCCGCTGGCGCCCCAGATCAGCACGTTGTCGCCCTGCTTCATGTCCGCGCCGTTGCGGGACACCAGCTGGCGGTACGCGGTGGAGTTGACCAGGCCCGGTGCGGCGGCCTCCTCCCAGCTGAGGTGGTCCGGCTTGGGCATCAGCTGGTTGGACTTGACGAGGGCGATCTCCGCGAGCCCGCCGAAGTTGGTCTCGAAGCCCCAGATGCGCTGCTCGGGGTCGAGCATCGTGTCGTTGTGGCCGTCCGAGGACTCCAGTTCGACCGACAGGCAGTGCGCGACGACCTCGTCGCCCGGCTTCCAGGCGTTGACGCCGGGGCCGGTGCGCAGGACGACGCCCGCGAGGTCGGAGCCGATGACGTGGTACGGGAGGTCATGGCGCCTGGTGAGCTCGCTGAGCCTGCCGTACCGCTCCAGGAAGCCGAAGGTGGACATCGGCTCGAAGATGGAGGTCCAGACGGAGTTGTAGTTCACCGAGCTGGCCATGACGGCGACCAGTGCCTCGCCGGGGCCCAGTTCGGGCACCGGAACCTCGTCCAGGTGCAGTGACTTGCGGGGGTCCTTGTCGCGGGTTTCGAGCCCGGCGAACATCTCCGTCTCGTCCTTGTGCACGGTCACCGCGCGGTACGACTCGGGGACGGACAGGGCCGCGAAGTCCGCGGCGGTGCTGTCCTGCGATTGGATCGCGTCCAGGATTTCCTTCACGGTGTTGCCTCCGGCGAAGCTGGCGTCGAGGGAACGCTTGAGAGGTCCCTGCGGGCAGGGGGAGTGGTGTGGAGGTGCTGCCGTCGGTTCGGCGGGTGGGGCTTCGGCCTGCTCTGTGGAGCAGAAGGGTGCCTGTGACGCAGGCGTCCGGGCGCGCGGACACGTGGTTCGCGGGGACAGCCGGCGTACCTGAGGTCCCAGCACGCCGGCCGCCCGGACTCCTTCAACGTATGGCACTCCGTGACACCTGACAAGGCACCGAGTGCCAACAATTTCTCTCACTTGTCATCCGGTGGGCACGCATGAGCAATACGATGGGTGTTACGGGTCGTTCTGTCCTGCTGTCGGCGCGCTACCGCGCGGGGCGGTACACGTACGGCGTCGTGGCACCCAGGGCCGTGAACCCCAGCCGGCGCAGGATCGGGGCGGACCGGTCGCTCGCGTCGACCTGGAGGTAGCGGCAGCCCCGCTCGGCGGCGATCCGCGTACGGAAGGCGACCAGCGCCCGGTAGATGCCCTTGCCCCGCCACGGGGTCACCGTCCCGCCGCCCCAGAGACCCGCGAACCCCGTGCCCGGGTACAGCTCCATCCGGGCCGAGCTGACCGGCTCGTCCCCCGCCATCGCCAGCACCCCCACAAAGCTGTCCGGGTCCCGCTCCAGCCGGGCCAGCACCTGACGGCGCAGCCGCGACGGGTCCGAACCGAACACCCGCTCATGGGCGGCGGCCATCAGCTCCGCACCGGCCGCGTCGGTCACCGTGCGGAGCCGGACCCCGGCGGGCAGTTCGACGGGGGGCAGTTCGACGGCGGTGGCCGCCGGGCCCACCGGGGCGATCATCAGGGTCTCCGGCGGCTCCGGCACGAAACCGGCCGCCCGCAGCCGCCGGGGCAGATCGGCGGGCCGGTCGTGCGCGTAGAGCTTCCACTCGAACTCGTCGTGGCCGAGCGCCGTGTAGTACGCCACCTGCGCGGCGATCGCCGCGTCCGCCGTCCCGGAGTCCAGCTCCGGGGCCGACCAGACGACGCCGTTCCAGTCGTCGGCGGTGCCCACCTGCCGGACGACCGGGCCGGCGCGTTCGACCCGTGCGCCGGGGCCGTCGGGGCGGGCGTTCTCCCGCATCCCGTGGTCGAAGAGAGCGAGCAGAGTGTGCTGATCCTGATTCATCCGCCCAGCCCAGCACCGGCGGTGGGCGGCGGCAACCAGGTATCGCGCGGGCCGGAGCACGGGGACGGCGGGCCCGCCCCGGCGAACGGGACGGACCGGCCCGGCTCAGCGCTCCTTGCTGAGGGCCTGCTGGATGGTGCGCATGACCTCGTCGAGGGGCGCGTCGGTCCGCGCCACCGCCACCAGCACCTCGCCGTCGGACGCCACCGTCGCGGAGGGCGCCGCCATCGGCTCCGTCCCGGCGATCCGCCCGGCGCCGATGCCCGTACCGAACGTCTCCCGGACGATCGAGAAGGCGTGGTCCAGCTGCGCCTCCACATCACCCTGGCCGCCCGCCCGCAGCCAGCGGCGCAGTACGTGGTTGTGCGCCGTGACCACGGCGGACGCGGCCACCTCGGCCAGCAGCGGGTCGTCATTGCCCACGTGGTGGTCGCGCTCGTCGAAGTGGCCCAGCAGATAGCGGGTGAACAGCCGCTCGTAGCGGGCCACCGAGGCGATCTCGGCCTCCCGCAGGGTGGGCACCTCACGGGTCAGTTTGTAACGGGCCACGGAGACGGCGGGCTTGGCCGCGTACATCTTCATGACTTCCTTGATGCCGCGGCACACGGTGTCGAGCGGGTGCTCGTGCGCGGGGGCGGCGTTGAGCACGGCCTCGGCCCTGACGAGGGTGTCGTCGTGGTCGGGGAAGATCGCCTCTTCCTTGGAGCGGAAGTGCCGGAAGAAGGTCCGCCGGGCGACACCCGCGGCGCCCGCGATCTCGTCGACGGTCGTCGCCTCGTAGCCCTTCGTGGCGAAGAGTTCCATCGCCGCGGCGGCCAGTTCTCGGCGCATCTTGAGCCGTTGGGCGGCGGCGCGCGTGCCGGCGGCACTTTCCGGGGCGTCGGGCGCGGCGGAGGCACGGGGTGACTTGGCGGGGTGGGACATGGTGTGAACGTACTGCATCCGTGCAGGAGGGCGCGCCTGCGGGGGCGGGCGGCCCGAGGGCCCGAGCAGCCCGCCCCAGCCGGCTCCCGGCTCAGCGACGGGCATACTCGCGGAAGCCGCGCCCCGTCTTGCGGCCCAGGCAGCCCGCGGCGACCAGATGCTCCAGCAGCGGTGCCGGAGCCAGGCCCGGGTCACGGAACTCGCTGTGGAGGACCTTCTCGATGGCGAGCGAGACATCGAGACCGACGACGTCCAGCAGTTCGAACGGACCCATCGGGTAGCCGCCGCCCAGCTTCATGGCGGCGTCGATGTCGTCGAGCGTCGCGTAGTGCTCCCCGACCATCTTGATCGCGTTGTTGAGGTAGGGGAAGAGCAGCGCGTTCACGATGAAACCCGCCCGGTCCCCGCAGTCCACCGGGTGCTTGCGCACCTTCGCGCACACCTCGCGGACCGTGGCGTGCACCTCGTCGGCGGTCAGCACCGTGCGGACCACCTCCACCAGCTTCATCGCGGGCGCCGGGTTGAAGAAGTGCATCCCGATGACGTCCTCGGGCCGCGCGGTGGCCCGCGCTATCGCGACGACGGGCAGCGACGAGGTGGTGGTGGCCAGGACCGCGCCCGGCCGGCACACCTTGTCCAGCACCGCGAACAGCTGCCGCTTGACCTCAAGGTCCTCGGCGACCGCCTCGACCGCGAGGTCCACCCCGGCCAACGCGTCCAGCGAGTCCGCCGCCGTGATCCGGGCCAGCGTCTCGTCGCGCGCCCCGGAGGTCAGCCGCCCCTTGGTCACCGAGCGCTCCAGCGAGGTGGCGATCCGGCCCTTCGCCGTGTCCGCCTTCTCCTGGCTGCGGGCGGCCAGCACCACGTCGTAGCCCGCCTTGGCGAAGACCTCGGCGATACCCGAGGCCATCGTTCCGGAGCCGGCGACCCCCACGGACCGCACCGTGCGCCCGGCGGCCGCTCCCGCGCCCTCCGGCGGCGTCTGCGCGTCGGGCACCACGGTCCCGCTGCCCGGGGCCTCGTACGTGTAGAAGCCGCGTCCCGCCTTGCGGCCGGTCAGGCCCGCCTGGCCGAGCTGCCCCAGCACGGGGGCCGGTGCGTGCAGCCGGTCGTGCGAAGCGGCGTACATCGCCTCCAGGACCGTACGGGCGGTGTCGATGCCGATCAGGTCGAGCAGGGCGAGCGGCCCCATCGGCAGCCCGCAGCCCAGCTTCATCGCGGCGTCGATGTCCTCGCGGGAGGCGTAGTTCGCCTCGTACATCGCGGCGGCCTGGTTGAGGTAGCCGAACAGCAGCCCGTCCGCGACGAAGCCCGGCCTGTCGCCGACCGCGACCGGTTCCTTGCCGAGTTCCCGGGCGAGCCGGGTGACGGACTCGACGGCGGGCGGCGCGGTCAGCACCGAGGACACCACCTCGACCAGCTTCATCGCGGGCGCCGGGTTGAAGAAGTGCAGCCCGAGCACGCGCTCGGGGTACCGCGACTCGGCGGCCAGCCGGGTCACCGACAGGGCGTTGGTGCCCGTGGCCAGAATCGCGGTGGGGGAGACGACCGCGTCGAGCTCGCGGAAGACCTGCTGCTTGATCTCGTACGACTCCGGCACGACCTCGATGACCAGTTCCGCCTCCGCGACGGCCCGGAGGTCGCGGAAGGTACGGAACCGGGCGAGGGCGTCGGTCCGCTCCTGCTCGGTGATCCGCCCGCGCCGCACGGCGCGGGCGGTGGAGGCTTCGAGGGAGGCGACGGCCCGGCGGGCCGCCGCGTCGCTGGTGTCGATACCGATGACCTCGCGGCCCGCGCGGGCCAGGACCTCGGCGATGCCGGTGCCCATGGTGCCGAGGCCGACGACGGCAATGGTGCTGAGCGGGGTGTCCATCACGGGACTCCAGGGTGAGTGACGACTGAGGGAGCACGGCGTGCCGGGAATCGGTCGACCGGCGCGGGGCGTGCGGAAGGCGCGTGCCGTGGTGCGCGGGGCCGGGGTGCTCGGAGCGCACCCGGGCCGGGAAGGGGCGACGGACTCTGTCCCGAGTCGCGTCTCGTGGAACTGCCGAACCGACGGGCAACTCCGGATGGCTGCGTCACCAGGCCATCGGAGCCTGCGGGGAGTGCGCCCCGCTCACATGAGGTTAACCGGCGAGTAATGAGCGCGCCAGCCCCGCGTCGGTATGCACTGGGTCACACCGCGCGCCCCGGGGTGTGCGCCCACGGGGTCCACACGGAACGTGCCCGCCGATACGCTGAGTGTCATGGATGAGGAGTTCCGGTCGCTCAGGGACCGGCTGCGGGACGAGGCGGGGCGGTCGGCGGCGTACGACCGGCTCGTCGACACCGACGACGACGAGGAGCTGGCCCGGGTCCTCGTCGAACCCGAACGTCCGCTGTGGGCACGTGAGATCGCCGCGTTCCGGCTCGGCTGCGGCGGCGACCGGCGGGCCTTCGAGGCGCTGGTCCTGCTGCTCAACCACCGCGACCCCGAGCGCTGTGTCTCCGCCGCCCACGCCCTGGAGCGGCTGGGCGATCCCCGCACGCCCCGGGCCGCCGCCGCGCTCGCCACCAACACCCTGCGCACGGCCTACGCCCTGCACCCCGTGCGGCTGCTCACCGCGCTGCGCGCACCCGAGTCCGTCCCGGCCCTGGTCGGGACGCTGGAGCGGCTGCTGGCTCCGCAGGAGCCGCACTGGCGGGTGGCGCTCGCCTGCGTGGAGGGGCTGGGCACGCTGGGCGACGGCCGCGCCCGCCCGGTCCTGCGGGCGGCGCTGCCGCACCCCCGCCTCGGCCCCGCCGCGGCCGAGGCCCTCAGCCGGCTCCCGGCCGGCTGAGTCCGCGTACGTACCGACCTCCCGGCCCGGGGCGTTTCGCCGCCCGCCGGTTCAGCTCCGGAAGCCCAGCAGCCTGTGGAGGCGGCTGCCCTTGCTGCCGTTCGCGCTCTGCGCGGCGGCCTTCTCGGCGGGCAGCGGCTTCGGTTCGGGCAGCGCGGAACAGACCGCGTCCACGCCGGCCCGGCCGCCCTCGCCGCGCGGGACGGCGCCCGTGGCGAGATAGTCCGCGAGATACGCGTCCAGGCAGTCGCTGCCGCTCAGGGTGATCCCGTGATTGCCCCCGCCCCGCTCCACGACCAGGCTGGAGCCCTTGAGCGCGCGGTGCATGGTGGCACCGCCCTCGTACGGGGTCGCCGCGTCCTCGGTCGCCTGGAAGAGCAGGGCCGGCGGGAGCCTGTCGTTGGACACCCGCACCGGATCGAGCGGCTTCACCGGCCAGGACGCGCACGGGGCGTTGTACCAGGTGTTGTTCCAGGTCATGAAGGGCGCCTTGGCGTGCGCCGCGCGGGAGTCCTCGCGCCAGGTGCTCCAGTCCCGCGGCCATGCGGCGTCGCGGCACTGGACGGCCGTGTAGACCGAGTAGCCGTTGTCGCCGGCCGCGTCGGTGGCGCCGAAGGTCTCGTAGGTCTCGACCAGCGCTTCCTGGTCCCCCTCGTTCACATACGCGGCGAACGCCTCGGCCAGATAGGGCCAGTAGCCGTTGTAGTACCCGCCGGGCAGGAAGGTGTCCTCCAGTTCGCCCGGTCCGACCCTGCCGCCCGCGGGGTTCTCCCCGACCGCCGCGCGCATCGCGTACCAGGCGGCCTCGACCCGCGCCGGGTCGGTGCCGAGCCCGTAGGCGGCGTCGTTCCTCGCTACCCAGGCGGCGAACGCCTTGTTGCGGGCGTCGAACGCGTAGTCCTGGGCGAGGTTGTCGTCGTACCAGACCCCGGCCGGGTCGACGACCGAGTCGAGCACCAGGCGCCGCACCCGCTCGGGGTACAGCTTCGCGTAGACGGCGCCGAGGTAGGTGCCGTACGAGTAGCCGAAGTAGTTGATCTGCCGTGAGCCCAGCGCCCGGCGGATCACGTCGAGGTCCTTGGCGGCGCTGACGGTGTCCATGTGGGGCAGCAGGTCGCCGTGCTTCTCCCCGCACGCCCCGGCGAACGCGGCGGCCCGGTCCCGCTTGGCCCGCTCGTCCCGGAAGGACGCCGGCACCGAGCCGGGGCGCACCGGATCGAAGTGGCCGGGTACGCAGTCCAGCGCCGGGGTGCTCTTCCCGACCCCGCGCGGATCGAACCCGATCACGTCGTAGCTCGCGGCGACCTTCTCCGGCAGCGCGGAGGCCACGAAACCGGCCATCGAGAGGCCGCTGCCGCCGGGGCCGCCGGGATTGACCAGCAGGGGGCCCTGCGAGGTCTTCGCGGTGTGCGGGATGCGGGACAGGGCGAGCGTGACCTGGCGGCCGGAGGGGCGGTCATGGTCCAGCGGGGCGCGGACCGTCGCGCACTGGAGCGCCGGGTAGTCCTCCGTCGCGCAGTCGGTCCAGGTGAGCTGCTGCGCGGGCGGCGCGTTCACGCCGGCGCCCGCCGGGTACGGCGCGGCGCTCACCGGGGCGGGCGCGGCGCTCACCAGACCGGCGACCGTCGCGCCGACGGCGACCAGAATTCCTGCACGATTCGTCATACGGCCTCCCAGGGTGGAGGGAACGCGGCTGTGGGTGGCACAGCCCCCGCCGCATGGTCCCCGCATTCAGAGGGAAGCGGACATGTTCCGCCAAGAGTTGACCCGATTGGTCATGAGAAACGATCACCTGCCGGTCCGCGGCAGCGCGGCCCCGGTCACAGCAGCGTCAGCTGGGTCGGGCCGGCCGGTCCCTCCCCGGCGGGCCCCGGCGTCCCGGACGCGGCGACGCGGCGCGCGGCGCCCCAGTCGGGCGGCCCGATGCCGAACTCGGTGGCCAGTTCGTGCACCTGGCGGGTGATCCGGCGCTGGTACCACGTCGGCGCGTACGACCCGTCCGCGTACATCCGCTCGTAGCGCGCCACCAGACGCGGGTGGTACCGGGCGAGCCACTGTGCGAACCACTCCCGGGCGCCGGGCCGCAGATGGAGCACGAGCGGGGTGACCGAGGTCGCCCCGGCGGCGGCGATCGCGCGGACCGTGTCGCGCAGCTGGTCGGGCCGGTCGCCGAGGAACGGGATCACGGGGGCCATCAGGACCGCGCAGCCGATGCCGTTGGCGGTGAGCGTGCGTACGACGTCGAGGCGCCGTTCGGGGGAGGGGGTGCCGGGCTCCACCGTGCGCCACAGCTCGCGGTCGGTGAAGCCGACGGAGACGGAGACCCCGATCTCGGTGACCTCGGCCGCCTGCCGCAGCAGTTCGAGATCCCGCAGGATCAGGGTGCCCTTGGTCAGGATCGAGAACGGGTTCGCGTGATCGCGCAGGGCCGCGATGATGCCGGGCATCAGCCGGTAGCGGCCCTCGGCCCGCTGGTAGCAGTCGACGTTCGTGCCCATCGCGATGTGGTCGCCGTGCCAGCGGTGGGACGCGAGTTGCCGCCGCACCAGCTCCGCCGCGTTGATCTTGACGACGATCTGGGAGTCGAAGCCCAGCCCGGTGTCGAGATCCAGGTAGCCGTGGGTCTTGCGGGCGAAGCAGTACACACAGGCATGGGTGCAGCCCCGGTAAGGGTTCACCGTCCATTCGAACGGCATCCGGGATGCCCCGGGCACCCGGTTCACGATCGAACGGGCCCGGATCTCATGGAAGGTGATCCCTCTGAATTCGGGGGTGTCGAACGTGCGCGTGGTCACCGCGTCCGCGGCGAAGAGCGCGCTGTTCCCGGTCATTGTGCCGTTCTCGACCAGATTGTCCCAGCGCATGGACGCCTCCTCGGTAGAGCTGGGCACAGAATAGAACACTTGTTCCCTTGATCGTGCGGGGCGGCACACGGACCCCCGATTTTGAGGGGCCGCACCCGAGGTGGTTGGCTCAGCTCACCCCCCGAACAACCGAGTGCTGGAGGAACAGCCATGGCGCAGGTCGAGGCCACGACAGAGCGGATCATCGCGGCGGACGCAGAGACGGTGTTCGATGCGCTGGCCGACTACCAGGAGGTCCGGGGCAAGGTGCTGACCGGCCACTTCAGCGAGTACGAGGTGCGCGAGGGCGGCGACGGCGAGGGCACCCTCGTCCACTGGAAGCTCCAGGCCACCAGCAAGCGGGTCCGCGACTGTCTGCTGGAGGTCTCCGAGCCGACCGACGGGCAGCTCATCGAGAAGGACCGAAACTCCTCCATGGTCACCACGTGGACCGTCACCCCGGCCGGTGAGGGCACGTCCCGGGCCGTCGTCTCGACCGTCTGGAACGGCGCGGGCGGCATCGGCGGATTCTTCGAGAAGACCTTCGCGCCCAAGGGCCTCGGCCGGATCTACGACGAACTGCTCCAGAACCTCGCCAACGAGGTCGAGAAGTAGGCATCGACGCGGCCCGGCCGGCACCACGTCCGGCCCGGCCGCACGCTCGACGGCCGGCCTCACCGGAACGGGTGGTCTTCCGGGATGGCCGGTCGCGCGCCGTAGTGGCTCCGACCGGCGCATAAGCCCTCCGTGCGCGCCGTAGCGCCCCTGCCCGCGTTTGCCCCGCCCCGCCGCGCGGTGCGACAAATGGGCGGCGCAGGTGCGACGAGGGGAGCGTTACGTGGTGGGCGGGGTCACGCTGACGAAGGACGGGCCGGGCGGCACGGCGGGGGACACCGGCACCGGGACCGTGCCACTGCCCGCGGCACCACCGCCCGTCCGCGGCCCGGCCGGTGCCGCCGGGGCCCCGGCCGGAGAGCTCGGCCCGCGCCGCATCCGGCTGATCTTCCTCGGGCTGATGCTCACCCTGCTGCTCGCGGCGCTCGACCAGATGATCGTCGCCACCGCCCTGCCGAGGATCGTCGGTGAGCTGCACGGCCTGGAGAAGATGTCGTGGGCGGTCACCGCCTATCTGCTCGCCTCCACCATCGGCCTCCCCATCTACGGAAAGCTCGGCGACCTCTTCGGCCGCAAGGGCGTCTTCCAGTTCGCCATCGTCGTCTTCGTCATCGGCTCCGCCCTGGCCGGCTGGTCCCGCACCATGGACGAGCTGATCGCCTTCCGCGCCGTCCAGGGCATCGGCGGCGGCGGACTCATGATCGGCGTCCAGGCGATCATCGCGGATGTCGTCCCGCCCCGGGAACGGGGCCGCTACATGGGCCTCATCGGCGCCGTCTTCGGCCTCGCCTCGGTCGCGGGCCCGCTGCTCGGCGGTTTCTTCACCGACCACGCCTCCTGGCGCTGGTGCTTCTACATCAATGTGCCGTTCGGTCTGGTCACCCTCGCCGTCATCGCCGTCGTGCTGAAGCTCCCCAAGCCCGCCGTCCGCCCCCGCCTCGATGTGCTCGGCGCACTGCTGCTCGCCGCCGCCTCCACCTGTCTGGTCCTGCTCACCAGCTGGGGCGGGACCGAGTACGCCTGGGGCTCGCGCACCATCCTGGGCCTCGCGGCGGGCGCGGTGGCATTGGCCCTGCTCTTCCTCGCCGTCGAGCACCGTGCCGCCGAACCCGTCATCCCGCTGCGGCTGTTCCGGGACTCGATCTTCAACATCACCGGCCTGGTGGGCGCCGTCGTCGGCGTCGCGCTCTTCGGGGCCGCCAGCTATCTGCCGACGTACCTCCAGATGGTCGACGGGGCCTCCGCCACCGAGTCCGGGCTGCTGATGCTGCCGATGATGGGCGGGATCGTCGCGGCGTCGATCGCTTCCGGGCACCTGATCTCCCGGACCGGCCGCTACCGGATCTACCCGCTCGCCGGCAGCGGTGTGTCCGCCGTCGGCATGTGGCTGCTCTCGCGGCTGGAGCCCGGCACCTCCCGGCTGGAGTGCGGCCTGGGACAGGCCGTCCTCGGCGTCGGGATCGGACTGGTCATGCCCGTCCTCGTGCTCGCCGTGCAGAACTCCGTACGGCCCGCCGACCTCGGCACCGCCACCAGTGCCAACAACTACTTCCGGCAGATCGGCGGCAGTGTCGGCGCCGCCGTCTTCGGGACCCTGTTCGCCGGGCGGCTCGCCGACGCCCTCGCCGTGCGCCTGCCGTCCGGCGCGGACCTGCCCGACCCCGAGTCCATCACCCCGCAGCTCGTCCACGCGATGGAGCCCGCGCTGCGCGACGCCTACATCCGGGCGTACGCCGACGCGATGCCGCGCGTCTTCCTCTACCTCGTGCCGGTGCTCGTGCTCGGCCTGTTCCTCGCCTTCTTCCTCAAGGAGAAACCGTTGGTGTCCCCTCACCGTCCCGAAGCGGCCGCCGAGCCCTCGCCGATCCCCGCCGCCCGTACCGACTCCGCCCCGCCGTCCGTCGGTTACCTGTCCGGCGTGCCCGTCTGCGGGAACGTCCAGCACCCCGACGGAACCAAGGTCCCCCGGGCCGCCCTCACCCTCATCGACGTCCAGGGGCAGCAGGTGGGACGCGGCGCGAGCGGCGACGACGGCCGGTACGCGCTGAGCGTCCCGGGCGCCGGCTCCTACGTGCTGATCGCCGCCGCGGGCGGTCACCAGCCGCAGGCCGTCAGTGTCACGGTGGGCGAACGGCCCGTCGAGCTCGATGTGGTGCTCGGCGGCGCCGGACGGCTCGCCGGTACGGTCGTCACGGCCGACGGGACCCCGGTGCGGGATGCCGCGGTGACCCTCACCGACGTACGCGGCGAAGTCGTGTCGACCACCCGCAGCGGCCGGGAGGGCGGCTATGTGATCACGGAGCTGGTGGCCGGTGAGTACACCCTCGCCGCCAGCGCCCCGGCCTTCCGGCCCGCCGCGCTGCCGGTCAGTGTGCAGGCCGCCAGGGAGACCCGTCAGGACATCGAACTGGCCGGTGGCGCGGTCCTGCGCGGGATCGTCCGGGCGAGCGGCGGCAGGCCGGTCGAGGACGCCCGGGTCACCCTCCTGGACGCGGCGGGCAATGTGGTGGACACCCTCACCACCGGGCCGGACGGCGCGTTCCGGTTCGTCGATCTGTCGTCCGGCGAGTACACCGTGATCGCCGCCGGCTATCCGCCGGTGGCGACCGTGCTCCAGGTCGCGGGCGGCGGGCGCACCGAGCGTGATCTCCAGCTCGGGCACGAGGACTGACTCCGGCGCCCGTCCCGGGAACCCGCCCCGGTCGCCCCGCCCGCGGTCCGATACGGTGCCGTGCGCGGGGCGCACACGGCGCGCAGGGAGCGCGTGAGTATCGAACGCGCGGTAAAGGAATGCGCCGGTTGCTTGTCGCTGCAACCGGGGCGCGATAAACCGTCCCTGACAACGAGTCATGACAGTTGTGCGGACGCCCTGGGGAGCAGGCCATGAGTGTGACGAGCCGGTACAAACGTGCCTGGGAAAGTTTCTGGAGCGAAGCCCCCGACGATCCCGGTGCCGTCTTCTGGGACGCCGAACCCGCTCTGACGTCGGGACTCCACCTCGCGCTCTTCGAGCCCCACCTGATGGCGGCGGACCTTCCCCTGGTGGACCTGGGCTGCGGAAACGGCACCCAGACGTTCTTCCTGGCCGAACGGCTGCCCGGGGTCACCGGAGTGGACCTCTCCGCGGCGGCGCTCGCCCACGCCCGGCGCCGCGACCCGCTCGGCGCGGTTCCCTTCCGTGAACTCGACGCGGCGGACCCGGAGGCCGTGCGCCGCCTCCACGGGGAACTGGGCGACACCCATGTCTATATGCGCAGCGTGCTCCATCAGTGCGACCCCGCCGACCGGCAGCCGCTGATCGACTCCATCGCGACCCTGGTGGGGGAGCGGGGCCGGGCCTTCGTCATCGAACTGGCCGAGGCCGCGGGTGCCGAACTGTCGGTGCTCGCACAGGGACCCGCCGGGCCGCCGCCGAAGCTCCGTCCGGTCCTCACGCACGGCATCGCCGCAGGCCGGGTCCGGGACGCGGCCGTGCCCCAGTACTTCCGCGAGGCGGGGCTCTCCGTCCTCGCCGAGGGCGAACTGCCCCTGCTGACCACGGAGTACGTGGCCGACGGCACCCGTATCGAGCTGCCCTCCAACTGGCTGGTCGTCGGCCGGAGGGCCTGACGTCCACACGCCCGGGAGCGGCCGGGATAATGCGCCGATGAGCAACAACCAAGTCGTTCTCGGCTGCGGACTTCCTCTTGAGCAGCGCGTCGGGCAGGCCGTCGAGGCATGGATCAGCGAGGGCCGCGACCACGGCCGGCTGCTGACCGGCAAGGCGTTCTTCGCGGTGTACTCGTGGTACTTCCGCCATCGGGCCGGCCTCGACTCCGCACAGGCGGAATTCATCACCGCCTCGTACAGGTTCAACGGAGGCAGCGAGGGCTGGAACGCCATGCTGCGGCTGCGGACCGAATGCGAGAGCTGCCGGGACACCTACCGGCTGGAGAACATCGGGCTGTGCACCGGATGCATGCGGTACACCTGCTATGCCTGCGGCGCCCACGGATCCTGTGCCGGTGAGATCGTCTGACCGGACCCACCGAGCCCCCGTCCGCCGGAGGGACCTTCAGCGGACTCGACCTGTGGAGGTGTGGAACCCCCTGGCCCGGGAGTACGCGGGCGCGTACGGTGTGGCGGCATGAAGATCCTCATCAGCGCCGACATGGAGGGCGCCACCGGAGTGACCTGGCCGGCCGATGTGCTGCCCGGGACCCCGCAGTGGGAGCGCTGCCGCTCGATGTTCACCTCCGACGTGAACGCCGCGGCCCTCGGTTTCTACGACGGCGGCGCCGACGACGTGCTGATCAACGAGGCTCACTGGACCATGCGCAACCTGCTGCTGGAGCGCCTCGACGACCGGGTCCAGATGCTCACCGGCAAGCACAAGTCCCTCTCCATGGTGGAGGGCATCCAGCACGGCGACGTCGACGCCATCGCCTTCGTCGGCTACCACACGGGGGCCGGCGCCGAGGGGGTGCTCGCCCACACCTACCTGGCCAACTCCATCACCGGGGTCTGGCTGAACGGGGTCCGCGCCAGTGAGGGCCTGCTCAACGCCCATGTCGCCGCCGAGTACGGCGTCCCGGTCGTCCTCGTCACCGGCGACGACCTCACCTGCGCGGACGCCGAGGGCTACGCGCCCGGGGCCCGCAAGGTCGCCGTCAAGGACTACGTCTCGCGGTACGCGGCGGTGTGCCGCACCCCGGCCCGTACCGCCGCCGACATCCGGGCCGCGGCCCGGGAGGCCACCGCGCTCGCCGTCCGGCACGAGCCGGTGACCGGTGGCTCCTTCACGGTGGAGCTGGAGTTCGACGCCGAGCATCTGGCGGCGGCGGCGACCGTCGTCCCCGGCGTGGCGCCGAGCGGCGAGAGGCGCGTCGCCTACACCAGCGCGACGATGTACGAAGGCATCCGCACGTTCAAGGCGGTGACCACCATCGTGTCGTCCGCCGTGGAGGAACAATATGGCTGAGACCCGCGACCTGCTCGGACCGGTGGACGACCGGGCACTCGACGAAGTGGTGACGTTCACCTCCGAACTCATCCGGATCGACACCACCAACCGCGGTGACGGCAGCTGCCGCGAGCGCCCGGCCGCCGAGTACGTCGCGGAGCGGCTGGCGGACACCGGCCTGGAGCCCGCCCTGCTGGAGCGCACCCCCGGACGCACCAACGTGGTCGCCCGGATCGAGGGAACCGACCCGTCCGCCGACGCCCTCCTCGTGCACGGACATCTGGACGTGGTGCCGGCCGAAGCGGCCGACTGGACCGTGGACCCCTTCTCCGGGGAGGTGCGCGACGGTGTCGTGTGGGGGCGCGGCGCGGTCGACATGAAGAACATGGACGCGATGGTGCTCGCCGTCGTCCGCGGCTGGGCGCGCGCCGGTGTCCGGCCCCGCCGCGACATCGTCATCGCGTACACCGCGGACGAGGAGGCCAGCGCCGACGACGGCTCCGGATTCCTCGCCGACCGGCACCCGGGGCTCTTCGAGGGCTGTACGGAGGGCATCAGCGAATCGGGCGCCTTCACCTTCCACGCCGGGGACGGTCTCTCGCTGTACCCGATCGCCGCGGGCGAACGCGGCACCGGCTGGCTGAAGCTGACCGCCGAGGGCCGGGCGGGCCACGGCTCCAAGGTCAACCGGGACAACGCCGTCACCACCCTCGCCGACGCCGTCGCCCGTATCGGCCGGCACGAGTGGCCGGTGCGGCTCACCCCGACCGTGCGCGCCGCCCTCACCGAGATCGCCGCACTCCACGGCATCGACGTGGATCTGGACGCCCCCGGCTTCGACGTGGACGAACTGCTGGCCAAGCTGGGCCCGGCCGCCGAACTCGTCGCGCCGACCGTCCGCAACAGCAGCAACCCGACGATGCTGGACGCCGGGTACAAGGTCAATGTGATCCCCGGCCGGGCCACCGCCCTCATCGACGGCCGCATCGTGCCGGGCTGCGAGGACGAGTTCCGCGAGACCATGGACCGGCTGACCGGGCCCGCCGTCCAGTGGGAGTTCCACCACCGGGAGGTCGCGCTCCAGGCCCCCGTCGACTCACCCACGTACGCCAAACTGCGCGCCGCGGTCGAGCACTTCGACCCGGACGGGCACGCCGTCCCGTACTGCATGTCGGGCGGGACGGACGCCAAGCAGTTCTCCCGCCTCGGCATCACGGGCTACGGCTTCTCACCGCTGAAGCTGCCCGTCGGCTTCGACTACCAGGCGCTGTTCCACGGCGTCGACGAGCGCGTGCCCGTGGACGCCCTGCACTTCGGCGTCCGCGTCCTCGACCACTATCTGCGCACCGCCTGACCCGACCGGGGGGACAGCCCGACGTGACCACAGAACAGAACGAGTCCACCGAACACGACGCCTCCATCGCCGCGTACGGAACCTGGCCGTCGCCGATCGACGCGGCACTCGCCGCCTCGCACGACGGACGCCCGGAGTACGTCGGAACCGTCGGCGAGGAGGTGTGGTGGACCGAGCCGCGCCCGGCCGAGGGCGGCAGGCGTGCCCTGGTACGCCGCCGCGCGGACGGCGGCACCGAGGCCGTGCTGCCCGCGCCCTGGAACGTCCGCAGCCGGGTCATCGAGTACGGCGGACAGCCGTGGGCCGGGGTCCCGCGCGCCGAGGGCGGCCCGCTCGTCGTCTTCGTCCACTTCGCCGACCAGCGGCTGTACGCCTACGCCCCCGACGGCCCGGACGAACCCCGGCCGCTGACTCCCGTCTCGGACACCGGCGGCGGCCTGCGCTGGGTGGACCCGGAGCTGCGCCTGGAGCAGGGCGAGGTCTGGTGCGTCCTGGAGGAGTTCACCGGCGAGGCGCCGACCGACGTGCGCCGGGTCATCGCCGCCGTACCGCTGGACGGCTCGGCCGCCGAGGACCGCTCCGCCGTACGGGAACTCTCCGACGACCGGAACCGGTTCGTCACCGGACCGCGGCTCTCGCACGACGGGCGACGGGCCGCCTGGATCGCCTGGGACCACCCGCGGATGCCGTGGGACGGGACGACGGTGATGCTGGCCGAGGTCACAGAGGAGGGCACCTTCACCGGCGTACGCCCGCTCGTCGGCGACATCGACGAGTCGGTCTGCCAGATCGAGTGGGACCGGGACGGCACGCTGCTCTTCGTCTCGGACCTGGGCGACTGGTGGGAGCTCCAGCGCATCCGGCCGGACGCCGTGGCGGGCGGGGCCGTCCCGGCCAGCCGGCTCTGCTCCGGCCGGGGCGAGGAGTTCGGCGGGCCGCTGTGGAAGATCGGGCTGCGCTGGTTCCGCCCGCTGGACAACGGGCTGATCGCCGTCATCCACGGCCGGGGCTCCACCCGGCTCGGCGTGCTAGACCCGGAGACCGGGGAGCTCGCCGACGTTGCGGGCCCCTGGACCGCCTGGGGCGAAACGCTCGCCGTACGGGGCAGCAGGGTCATCGGCGTCGCCGCGAGCCCGCGCAGCGGGGCCGAGGTGGTGGAGCTGGACACCGCGACCGGACACACCCTGACCATCGGCGCGCCCCACCACGACGCGGTCGATCCCGCGTACTACCCCGAACCGCGCGAGCGGACCTTCACCGGTCCCGACGGCCGCGAGATCCACGCCCATGTCCATCCGCCCCGCAGCCCCGTCCGCACCGGCCCCGAGGGCGAACTCCCGCCGTACGTGGTCTGGGCGCACGGTGGCCCGACCGGACACGCCCCGCTCGTGCTCGACCTGGAGATCGCCTACTTCACCTCGCGCGGCATCGGGGTGGCCGAGGTCAACTACGGGGGTTCCACCGGCTACGGCCGCCGCTACCGCGAGCGGCTGCGCGAACAGTGGGGCGTCGTCGACGTCGAGGACTGCGCCGCGGTCGCAAAGGCGCTGGCGGACGGGGGCGAGGCCGACCGGGACCGGCTCGCGATCCGGGGCGGCAGCGCGGGGGGCTGGACGGCGGCGGCCTCACTGACGGCCACCGACCTGTACGCCTGCGCGGCCATCAGCTACCCCATCCTCGACCTCGCGGGCTGGGCCATCGATGAGACCCATGACTTCGAGTCGCGCTACCTGGAGTCGCTCGTCGGCCCGTTCGCCGACGTGCCGGAGCGCTACCGCGAGCGTTCCCCGGTGCACCGCGCGGACCGCCTCACCACACCGTTCCTGCTGCTCCAGGGGCTCGACGACGTGATCTGCCCGCCCGTCCAGTGCGAGCGCTTCCTCGCGGCGGTCGCGGGCCGGGGCATCGCGCACGCGTACCTCGCGTTCGAGGGGGAGAGCCACGGCTTCCGGCGCGCGGACACCATGATCCGCGCACTGGAGGCCGAACTCTCCCTGTACGCCCAGACGTTCGGAATCGACCGTCCCGACGTACCGCGGCTGGAGCTGAGGAAGTGACCCGGCGACCGCCGGTCTCCACGGCCGCGCCCGGCCCCGGAGCCCCGTCGGAACCCCTCGTCCGGCCCGCGCGGCTGCGGCCGGGAGCCCGGGTCGCCGTGGTGGCCCCCAGCGGTCCGGTGCCCGCCGACCGTCTGGAGGTGGGCCTCGACCTGCTGCGCGGCTGGGACCTGGAACCGGTGGTCGCGCCCCATGTCCTCGACGTCCACCCGGAGTTGGACTACCTCGCCGGTACGGACGAGCACCGTGCCGCCGACCTCCAGAACGCCTGGTGCGATCCGTCCGTCGATGCCGTGCTGTGCGCCCGTGGGGGATACGGGGCGCACCGCATGGTCGATCTGCTGGACTGGCGCGCGATCCGGGCGGCCGGGCCGAAGGTGTTCGTCGGCTACAGCGACATCACCGTGCTCCATGAGGCGTTCGCGCTGAGGGCGGGGTTCGCGACGCTGCACGGCCCGATGACCGCCACCGAGGTCTTCCTGAAGGACGCGGCCACCCAGGAACACCTGCGCGCCACCCTGTTCGCTCCCGAGACGGTGCGCACGCTGGGCCTGGACACGGCGGCTGCCCTGGTACCGGGCCGTGCCCGGGGCATCCTCCACGGCGGCTGCGTCAGCATGCTCGCCGCCGACCTGGGCACCCCGCGTGCCAGGACGTCGGCCCGGGGCGGGCTGCTGCTCATCGAGGACATCACGGAGGATCCGTACCGGCTCGACGGCATCCTCACCCGGCTGCTCCGGGCCGGGGCGCTCGAAGGGCTCTCCGGTGTGGTGTGCGGCTCCTGGGAGAACTGCGGGCCCTACGACCGGGTGCGGGCCGTTCTCGCCGACCGGCTCGGGGGCCTCGGCATACCCGTGGTCGAGGAGCTGGGCTTCGGGCACTCCCCGACGGCTCTGACCATTCCGCTGGGCATCCCCGCGGTGCTGGACGCCCCGGCGGGCGGCGGCCGTTGCACGCTGACGGCCGAGGTCCCGGCCCTGGTCTGAGCCGCCGGCGCGGGAGGTCCGCGCCGGCGTCGGCGTCCAGCCGCGGCCCCTGGGCGCTCCGACTGCCGGATCAGGCCTCCGCTCCCGCCTCCGCTCCGGCCTCCGCCTCCTTCCCTGCGGACGCCCGTGCTCCTGCCGCGAAGCCGGTCCGCCGGCCGTCTTCGCGGCGGCGGTCCTGTCCTGTGTGCGGAAGGTGAACATCCGTCAAGAAACGTTGCCTTGTGCGTTGACACGGCTATGACGCCTGTCACACCATGAGCGCGGCCCAAGACTTACCGGTCGGTAAGGTGTCCTCGGTGTGGAGGTCTACGTGTCAGGTGCTGTCTCCGGATTCCGCAAGCCGCTCGTCGCCGTCGCGGGGGCGGCCCTCGCCGCACCGCTCGCCCTCGCCGGGCCCGCCCACGCCGACGCCGGCCGGTACACCGTCACCTCACTGAAGTTCACCGTCCAGGCGGACGGCCGCTCCTGCACCGTCGACGCCGACCTCTACCGGCCCGCCGGGGCCGACGCCGCCCACCCGGCACCCGCGGTGCTCGCCACCAACGGCTTCGGCGGCAGCAAGTCGGACGGCTCGACGGACGCGATCGGCAAGGCGTTCGCCGGGCGCGGCTATGTGAGCCTCGTCTACTCCGGCCTCGGCTTCGGCGAGTCCGGCTGCCTGATCACCCTGGACGACCCCGCCGTGGACGGCCGCGCGGCGAGCGGGCTCATCGACTTCCTCGCCGGGACCCGCGCGGCGGACGACGGCACCCGGGCGGACTACATCACCCAGGACGGCGCGGGCGACCCGCGCGTCGGCATGATCGGCGGTTCGTACGGCGGCGCCATCCAGCTGGCCACCGCCTCCGTCGACCGCCGAGTGGACGCCCTCGTACCGCTGATCACCTGGAACGACCTCGGCTACGCCCTCGCGCCGAACAACACCGGGGCGAGCGCCGGGGTCTCCTCCGACACCCCCGGTGTCTTCAAGTGGCAGTGGACCAACGGGTTCTACCTGATGGGCGAGGGACAGACCGTCCTCAACCCGAGCCTCGATCCCTCCCGGTTCGGCAGTCTCGACTGTCTGCACTTCGCCGCCCGCGCCTGCGAGACCATCCGGCTGCTCAACTCCGGCCGCTACCCCGCCGACCGGGCCACAGCGATGCTCGCGTACGCGCGCGGAGTCTCCCCCGTCTCCTACCTGAGCCGGGTCGAGGCGCCCACCCTGCTGGTCCAGGGCCAGGCCGACAGCCTCTTCAACCTGAACGAGGCCACCGCCACGTACAAGACGCTCAAGGCGCGGGGCACCACGGCGAAGATGATCTGGCAGGCCTGGGGCCACAGCGGCGGCCAGGCCCCCGGCGAACTCGACCTGGGCCAGGGGAATCTGGAGACGAGCTACGTGGGACAGCGCGTCCTGGCCTGGTTCGACCGCTATCTCCGGAAGCGGACGGACACCGACACCGGCCCCGGCTTCGCCTACTACCGCGACTGGCGGAGCGGCTACGGCACCGCGGCCGGTGTGCCCTCCCTGTCACGGACGATGTACCTCTCCGGCGACGGCAAACTCGTCGACAACACGTCCAAGGTGATCCGAGGCAGTCGCCAGTACACCAACTGGCCGGTGCCGACCAGCCACTCCGAGAACTCGCTCGCCGGTCCCATCGGCCTGCCCGACCCGGAGCCGTACGACACCAAGGGCACCTACCTCGGCTGGACCAGCGCCCCGCTGGCCGCGCCCCTCGATGTCGTCGGTGCTCCGAAAGCCACCCTGAAGGTCGTCTCGCCGAAGACGGAACGCGTCCAGAACAGCGGCGACGCGGCCGACAAGCTCGTACTGTTCGCCAAGGTGTACGACGTGGCCCCGGACGGCAGCAAGAAGCTCGTCAACCGGCTGGTCTCGCCGGTCCGGGTGCCGGACGTCACGCTGCCCTTCACCGTGGAGCTGCCGGGCATCGTCCACCGGTACGAGGCGGGGCACCGGCTCGAATTCGTGATCGCGGCCAGCGACACCGCGTACTTCGGCAACCGCGGCATCAAGCCCGTCACCGTCGTCAGCGCGCCCGAGGACGCGGGAACGCTGGAACTCCCCGTGGTGCCCGCCGGCTGACCGGCTCCGCGTCACTCGAACGGACGCGCAGCCACCGCCCCCGGACCGAGGATGGGGACATCCTTGGATCCGGGGGCGGCTGTCGTAGGGCGGTACGGCGCCGGGCCGGACACGAGGAGCCAGCGAAAGGGCCGGACCATGAGCCCCAAGGACGTATCGAGCGGCGGCAAGGGCGGTACGGGACTGGTCACGCCGGGGCGCGTCACGGTGGCGGTCGTGGCCGTGCTCGCGGTCGTCTTCATCTGTGTGAACACCGAGGACGTCACCATCCGGCTGCTGATCCCCGAGGTCTCGATGCCGCTCTGGCTCGCGCTGCTCGGCGTGTTCGTGGCCGGGCTGGTGTGCGGCGGCTATGTGTTCCGCCGGCGGGACAAGTGAGGGTGCGCGGGTCACGGCACGGGGCGTGGGCCACGTGACGGCCCTCGGGACGGCCCCGGGGGCAACGGCTCTCGGGGCAACGGCAGGCGGGGCAACGGTATGAGACGCATCGGTACGCGGCGAGGCGGCACCCGGGCGGGCGGTGAGGGCGGCGGCGGTGTGCCGGGCGACGACGACCGGCGGCAGCGTGTGGACCGGCCGGGCGCCCCGTCGTACGCTGGCCGGATGCCCGAGACGACCGACCTCCGCCCGGCCGCCGCGTACCTGGCCCGGGGGCCGAGAACGGCGTTGCGGCGCTTCACGGCGGCGGACGCCGAGGAGTTCACCGCCCGCGCCCGGGAGAGCCGCGCCCACCACCGTCCGTGGCTGTTCCCGCCGGAGCACGCCGACGCGTACGCCGTGTACGCCGGCCACCTCGCCGACGATCCGTCCAGGGAGGGCTTCCTCGTCTGTGAGCCCGCCGCGGGCGGCGCCATCGCCGGGTTCATCAACATCAACAACATCGTGCTCGGCGGATTCTGCTGCGGCGCCCTGGGATACGGCGCCTTCGCGCACGCGGCCGGCCGGGGACTGATGTCCGAGGCGCTCGGCCTCGTCCTCGCCCACGCCTTCGGGCCGCTCGGTCTGCACCGCCTGGAAGCCAACATCCAGCCCGGCAACGCGCCTTCGATCGCACTGGTCCGTCGCGCGGGGTTCCGGCTGGAGGGTCTCTCGCCGGACTTCCTCTTCGTCGACGGGGCCTGGCGCGACCACGAGCGGTGGGCGATCACGGCCCCGTGAGGGGCCGGCGGGGCGGCGGTGAGGTGCTGTCCGGCCGGGTGCCGATCGGCATGTGCCATATGCCCAGAATTCACTGTTCGCCATTGCGTTCTGTGAACGTCGCGGGCTTTCGGGAAACCCGGATGGGCAGGGACCTGCTGCGCTACGATGCCGATGTGGACAGCACCAATGAATCTCACGTGAACACCACCGCCCGTGCGTACGACGCCATCGCTTCTGAATATGTCACCCTTGTCGGGGACGGTCTCGCTTCCCTTCCGCTGGATCGATCCATTGTTTCGGCATTTGCGGATCTTGTCCTTCGGGACGGCACCGGACCGGTGGGTGACCTGGGGTGCGGCCCCGGCTATGTTTCGGCCTACCTGCACGGACTCGGCGTCAAGGTGTTCGGCGTCGACGCTTCTCCCGAGTTCGTCGGGCATGCGCGCAGGATTTATCCGGATCTGCAATTCTCCGTCGGTTCGATGACCACGCTGGACAATGCCGACGGAACTCTCGGTGGAATTGTCGCGTGGTATTCGATCATCCATGCCCCGCCGGTGGAAATTCCCAAGTATTTTGCGGAATTCCATCGGGTACTGGCACCCGGGGGACATCTTCTTCTTGGATTCTTCGAATCGGAGGAGGGCCCCTTGGTGCCGTTCGACCACAAGGTCGCCACCGCGTACCGGTGGCCGATCGACCACCTCGCGGAGGTGGCGGGGGCCGCCGGGTTCCAGGAGGTGGGCCGCATGCTGAGGCAGCCGCTGGAGAACGAACGATTCCGGCGGGGGCACCTGATCCTGCGGAAGGCGTGAGGGCGGTCCCGTCGTCCCCGGCGGGCGCGCGGCGACAGCCACGGCGTCTCGCGGCGTTGTCGGAACATCCGTGTACATCCCGTATGCGGGGTCCCTCCGCCTGCGACGCACCTGCCGTCCCTGTCCGCCGCCCAGCGCCGGGCCGGGACGGCGTCGGAGGTGTGGAAGGTGTCCGTCAGGAGTCCGTATCGGTCTCCGGCTCCTCCGTCAGGGACGCGGCAACAAGCCGTGTACGGCGGGCGCATCGGCGCTTCGATGAGGGGACGGGAACCGACTCGGGAGTGATGGCCCATGGACGAAACCGTCTGCCGTCGTGTGGTGGTCGGGGTGAGCAGCTCGCAGGGAAGCCTCACCCCGCTGCACCGGGCCGCGGCCGAAGCCCGGCGGATCGAGGGCGAGTTGTGGGCCGTGCTCGCCTGGGAGCCGCCCGGCGGGGAACTCGGTCACCGCAGCCTGCCCTGTCCGCCGCGGGCGGCCGAGTGCCGCAGTTCGGCGGGAGAGCGGCTGTGCCTGGCGCTCGATGCCGCTTTCGGCAGCGGTGGCCCCGGTGTCCCGCTGCGGCGCCTGGTCGTGCGTGGCTCGCCGGGACGGGTACTGGTGGAGACCGGCGGCCGGGAGGACGACCTCCTGGTCGTCGGCACGGGATCGCGCCGGTGGGCGCACCGCGTGCTCGGCCCGTCCGTGGCACGCTACTGCCTCGCCCACGCGTCGTGTCCGGTGCTGGCCGTTCCGCCCTCGCCGCTGGAGAAGGAGCTCGGGGCGGTGCGACGCAGCATCATCTGGCGGCTGCCGCTGGATACCCGGGAGCTGACCGGCCCGGTGCGTCCGAGGTCCGGCAAGGGGGAGGTGTCATGACGTCGCGGTCGCCGGAAGACCGGGCCTGACGGGGGTACCCCGGCGAGGAAGGAGAGGATCTCCGATTCGGCGCACGACCGGGCCGCCTGGTGGGTACGGCGGGCCGCCAGATCCACCACCGAGGCCTACTGGACAGCCCTTGGATTTCCTATGCCGCTCAAGGTGGCGAACGCCGACGACATGGCCGAGTGTGAGCCCGGGAACCACGGGCGGTCACGGGCCCGTGCTTCACAGGAACTCCGGCACGGCGGCGGGCAGCGACAGTGCCATGGTCAGGCCGCCGCCGGGGGTGTCCTCCGGTGTCAGGGTGCCGTCCATGGCCTCGGCCAGGCCCCGGGCGAGAGCGAGGCCGAGCCCCACCCCGGTCGTGTTGTCGGTGTCGCCCAGCCGCTGGAAGGGCACGAAAGCCCGGTCACGCTCGGCGCCCGCCAGGCCGGGGCCGCGGTCGATGAAGCGGAACTCGACCCGGTCGGCCAGCGCGCTCGCGGTGATCACGACCGGCCGGCCGGGCGGGCTGTACCGGACGGCGTTCCCGACGACATTGGCGATGACGCGCTCCAGCAGGGGAGGGTCCGCCACGACGGGCGGCACCCCGTCGGGGATACGGACCGTCACAGCGGCCGGGTCGCAGGGCAACGAGTCCAGAGCCGCCGGAAGCACCTCGCCGAGAGTGGTGGGCCGCAGGGCGAGGGTGAGGGCCCCCGCCTGGAGCCGGCTCATGTCGAGCAGATTGCCGACGAGCCGGTTCAGCCGGGCCATGGACTCCTCGGCCGTCGACAGCAGTTCGGACCGGTCCTCCTCACTGAATTCGACCTCGGTGCTGCGCAGGGAACTGATGGCGGCCCAGCCGGCGGCCAGCGGGGTGCGCAGATCGTGGCTGACGGCGGCGAGCAGCGCCGTACGCATCCGGTCGGCCGCCCGCACGGGCTCGACCTCGGCGGCGGCCTCGACGAGACGGGCGCGCTCGAGCGCCGCGGCCACATGCGCGGTGAAGGCCGTCAGGACACGCAGTTCGGACGCGGGAAGGGTGCGGCCCCGCAGGACCAGGTGGGCGTCCGGGCCGACCGGCAGGTTGACGGCGCCGCCGTCCGCCGCCGGCCGGTCGAGCAGCTCCACGGAGGCCATCGCGAAGGTTTCCCGCGTGCGTTCGAGCAGGACCGGCACCGCCTGGTCCCCGCGGACGATGGATCCCGCCAGCGAGGACAGCGTCTCCGCCTCGGCGGTGGCTCGGGCCGCGCGGCGCGACAGCCGCAGCGACCGGTCGACGATCGCGGCCACGGTGGCCGCGACGACCGCGAACACCAGGAGCGCGAGGATGTTGTTCGGCCCGGAGACCGTGAACTCGCCGATCGGCGGTATGAACCAGTAGTTGAGCAGCAAGGACGCCGTCACCGATGCCACGAGTGCGGACACCACCCCGCCGACGCAGGCCACCCCGACCACCACCACGAGGAACAGCAGGGCCTCACTCGTCAGATTGAGGCTGCCCCTGCTGCTGTCCAGCAGGAACGTCAGAACCACCGGGAGAACAAGGCCCGACACCGGCCCCGCGACGAGTCGCGCGGTCGGCAGGGTGCGCCGCCTCGACGGCAGGAGCCGGCCTCCGCCGACGCGCTCATGGGTCACCATGTGCACGTCGATGTCCTGCGACAGTTCGACGATCGTTTCGCCGATACCACGACCGGTGAGAAACCGTTCCAGGCGTCTTCGTCTGCTGGTGCCGACCACGAGCTGCGTGGCGTTCTCGGCACGCGCGAACTCGGAGAGCGCGGCGGCCACGTCGTCCCCCACGACGGAGTGGTAGCTGCCGCCGAGACTCTCCACCAGCGCCCGCTGGCGGGCCAGCGAGGCCGAGGACGTACCGCCGGCCAGCCCGTTGCTGCGGATGATGTGCACGGCCAGCAGGTCACCGCCCGCGCTGCGGTCGGCGATCCGGGCCGCGCGGCGGATGAGGGTCTCCCCCTCGGCGCCGCCGGTGAGCGCCACGACGACGCGTTCACGTGTCTCCCAGACACGGTCTATGCCCTGTTCGGAGCGGTACTTCTGCAGCGCCTCGTCGACCCGTCCGGCCACCCACAGCAGCGCCAGTTCCCGCAACGCGGTGAGGTTCCCGGGCCGGAAGTAGTTGGACAGCGCGGCGTCGATCCTCTCCGCCTCATAGATGTTCCCGTGCGCCATCCGGCGGCGCAGCGCCTCGGCGGGCATGTCGACGAGTTCGATCTGATCGGCGCGGCGCACCACGTCGTCGGGAACGGTCTCCCTCTGCGGCACACCGGTGATTCTCTCGGCGACATCGCTGAGCGACTCCAGATGCTGAATATTCACCGTGGTGACGACGTCGATGCCGGCGCTCAGAAGCTGTTCGACCTCCTGCCAGCGCTTGGCGTGCCTGCCGCCGGGAGGATTGGAATGGGCGAGTTCGTCGATGAGCGCCACCTGAGGACGCCTGCGCAGCACGGCGTCACCGTCCAACTCGGCGCGCTCACCGCTCCGGTGCGCGCCCGCCGCGCGAGGGATGACCTCCAGCCCCTTGAGCCGCTCCTCGGTGAGGGGGCGCCGGTGGCATTCCACGAGGGCCGCGACGACATCAGTGCCCCGCCGCGCCCTGCGGTGTCCCTCGTCGAGCATCCGGTAGGTCTTGCCGACGCCGGGGGCCGCTCCGAGGAAGACCTTGAGTCTTCCCCGTCCCACTTCTGATTCCGTCACCGCAGGCGCCTCCTCGCGCCGCACGCGCGGCCGGTCGCGGGGGCGTTCCCGCGTGGCCGCGGCGACGGGTGCTGCTGATCAGGATCGGCCGTGGGCGACGGCCGGGGGGCCCGGCGCGGCAACCTTGACGCGACCCTGATCCTGGCCGCGCGGGAGGCGTCCTTCGCCGTCGGAGCCTCCGCACGGCCGCCCGCCGGCCCGTGACGTCCCCGGGGCCGAGGAACCCCCCCCGCAGGCTCATGGCGGAGCCGAACCGCAGGACGGCCCGATCGGATCCCCTGCGGGTATGTGCCGCCCGGTGTCAGGCCCGCCCCGGCCCCCGGCGCCCCTTGTCATTGATCTTCATCGTGTCCATGTCCGTCACCGTGGAGCGCAGCTCGCCGTGGCCGTAGCCCTGTTCCCCCAGCGCGGTCCGTGCCCGGTCCTCGGCGATGGCCCCCGCCATCTCCTCGCCGTCCGCCGCGTCGGAGACCACCACATAGCGGAGGCTGAAGTGCTTGAGCACGGCGTCGTACGTCAGGGAGCCGTCCTCGGTGAAGCGCATCGCCGTCAGACCGTGCTGCTCCACCTCCGACAGCAGCCGGGCACGTGCGCTGTCCGTCAGCCCCTCCCAGGTGCCCCGGACGATCACCCGGTATGTGTGCTGCGTGGCCATCCTGTCGCCTGCCCTCCGTACGGAACCCTTGCGGACCGAAGGGTACGGCGGTCCGGCCGGGCGGCCCAGGGGATTTCCCCCGGCCGGAAGGCCGGGGAGGCCGTCCGCCTTTTCCGAAGTCCGGCGGCTCCGCCCCTGGCCGGGGCGGCATCCAGCGTGTTCCATGGTCGTCGGGGGCGCCCGGACCTGTGGCGGCCCGCGCGAGGGAGCGAGGTTGTCTTGGCCACGACCGTACGACGTGCCGTACTGACTCTGCCCGCGGCGCCACGGGGACCGGAGAATCCGCTGCCCGCCCTGCGGACGCCCGGCGAACCGCATGCCGTGGACGAGCGCGAGCGGGCCGGGCTGCCCAGGGACATGGCGCGCCAGCTCGGCCATGAGCCGCTGCGTACGGTCCTGCCGGTGCGGGTCCTCGACGGGTACGGGCGTGAGCGCACCCCCACCGGCCTCGACGCGATCGTCATCGAGAACGACCGGCTGCGCGCCACCGTGCTGCCCGGCCTCGGCGGCCGGCTGCACTCCCTGCACCACAAGCCGACGGGCCGCGAGCTGGTCTACCGAAACCCCGTGTTCCAGCCCGCCGGCTTCGCGCTCAACGGTGCCTGGTTCTCCGGTGGCGTCGAATGGAACATCGGCGCCACCGGCCACACGACCCTCTCCTGCGCCCCCGTCCACGCGGCCGTGGTCCCGGCCCCGGACGGCGGCCCGATGGTCCGGCTCTGGGAGTGGGAGCGACTGCGGGACCTGCCCTTCCAGGTGGACCTGTGGCTCCCCGACGACTCCGACTTCCTCCATGTCGGGGTACGGATACGCAACCCGCACGAGCATCCCGCGCCCGTCTACTGGTGGTCCAACATCGCCGTCCCCGAGAGCGAGGGCACCCGGATCCTGGCCCCGGCCGACGAGGCCTGGCACTTCGGGTACGAGCGGACCCTGACCAGGGTTCCCGTCCCGGAGACCGGCGGCACCGACCGCACCTACCCGCTGCGCAGCGAGTATCCGGCCGACTACTTCTACGAGGTGCCCGACGGCGCCCGCCGCTGGATCGCCGCCCTGGACGAGCACGGCCGCGGACTGGTGCACACCTCCACCGATCTGCTGCGCGGACGCAAGCTCTTCCTCTGGGGCAGCGGCGCGGGCGGACGCCGCTGGCAGCGGTGGCTGACCGAACCCGGCACCGGCGGCTACGCCGAGATCCAGGCGGGTCTGGCCCGCACCCAGATGGAGCACGTCCCCCTCGAACCCGGCGCCGAGTTCAGCTGGCTGGAGTCGTACGGACCACTGTCCGCGGACCCCGCCGTCGTGCACGGCGCGGACTGGGGCGCGGCCCGCGCCGAGACGGAGCGGCGGCTCGCGGACGCCCTGCCGCGCACCGATGTCGACGCGGCGTACGCGGCCTGGCTGCCGTTCGCCGACACCGAGCCGGCGGACGTGCTCGCCACCGGATCCGGCTGGGGCGCCCTGGAGGTGAAGCGGGCCGGCCTCGATCTGCCCGGTACCCCGTTCGCCGAGTCCACCCTCGGTGAGGAGCAGGCCCCCTGGCTGGAGCTGCTGCACCAGGGCGCCCTGCCCCGGCCGCGCCGGGCGGGCCCGCCCGGTCCCTCGCTGGTCTCCCCGCACTGGCGCGACATGCTGGAGACCGCGCCCGCGGACGCGCTCACCGAGTACCACCTCGGAATCGCCCAGTGGCACGCCGACGACCGCGCCCAGGCCGTCCGCAGCTGGGAACGAGGCCTCGCCCTCGCCACGTTCCGCTGGCCGCTGCTGCGCTGCCTCGCCGTCGCCGCCCAGGACAGCGGTCAGGCCGACCGCGCCGCCGGCCTCTACGCCGAGGCGTTCGAGGACCTGTGCGCGGAGCGCCGTGACGACGCGTCCGAATCCTGGGCCGCCGCTGCCCCGGCGCTGGCCCGGGAGGCGATCGAGGCGCAGCTCGCCGCCGGGCGGCCGGCGGCGGCCCGCACGGTGTGGGCGGCCCTGGACCCCGCCGTCCGTGAGCGCGGCAGGTTCCGGCTCCTGGACGCCCGCATCCTGGTCGCCCAGGGGGAGACCGGGGCCGCGCGGGCGCTCTTCGACGCCGGGTTCGAGGTCGCCGACCTGCGCGAGGGCGCCGAGACCCTGGGCGACCTGTGGGCCGCGGTCAGTCAGGAGCCGCTGCCGGACGCGTACAACTACCGGATGCGCCCGAAGGGCTGAGCGCCCGGAGCCCGGACGGCCGGGTCAGACGGGTACGTTGCGGTCGACGTACTCGAAGACCGAACCGTCCGGGTGCAGCGCGATGAGATTGCGGCCCGCCGGGGTCGGGACCGGTCCCGCGACGATGTGCGCGCCGACGCGGGTCAGGGCCGCGTGTGCCTCGTCGACGTCCTTGACCGCGATGGTCGCGGTCACCTTGCGGAGGATCTCCAGCTCCGACTCCGGTCCGCTCATCAGCAGGAAGCAGCCGATCGCGGCGACCGAGACCCCGCCGCGCTCGAAGCGCAGCGCCGGAGTGCTCGTCAGGCTCTCGTAGAAGGCCACCGAGGCCTCCAGGTCGTCGACGCAGATGCGCAGAGTGGTTCCGATGATTTCCATGCGTACGAGGGTAGTTGGCGGCCCCGGGGCATGTGATCAGTTCCGCGCGGCCGGACCGTGGCTTTCCGGTTCGCGGTCCGGCCGGCGGGCGCGGGCGTCAGGCGCGGCACAGCAGTTCGCCGTGCGGGACCATGAACCAGCCGTCGTCCTCGGCACCCCAGGCGTGCCAGGCCCCGGCGATCTCCGTCAACTGCTCCGCGCTCGCGTGGCCGCCCTCCACCGCCCGCCCCGCGTACGGCGAACCGGTGGTGCGTTCCGCCCACATGGTGCTCCACCAGGCACGGGACTCCGGTGTGGCGAAGCACCAGGCCGCAGCGGTCGGGGTGATGTCGGTGAAGCCCGCCTGCCGGGCCCAGGAGACCAGCCGGCGGCCCGCGTCGGGCTCGCCCCCGTTGGCGCGCGCCGTACGCCGGTACACCTCCAGCCACTCGGTCAGACCGGGCACCTCCGGATACCAGGTCATCGCCGCGTAGTCGCTGTCGCGTGCGGCGACGAGGCCGCCGGGCCGGCAGACCCGCCGCATCTCACGCAGGGCCTGGACCGGATCGCCCACGTGCTGGAGCACCTGATGGGCGTGGACGACATCGAAGGAGTCGTCCTGGTAGTCCAGTGCGTGGACGTCGGCGGTGGCGAACGTGACGTTGTCCAGGCCGCGTTCGGCCGCCGCCCCGGCGGCCTGCGCGAGGACGCCGGGCGAGCTGTCGACGGCGGTCACCGGGCCGGGGGCGACCAGCGCCGCCAGATCGGCGGTGATGGTCCCGGGGCCGCAGCCCACGTCCAGCACCGCCATGCCGGGGCGGAGTTCGCCGATGAGGTACGCCGCCGAATTGGCGGCGGTCCGCCAGCGGTGCGAGCGCAGCACCGACTCGTGGTGGCCGTGGGTGTAGACGGCGGTCTCCTTCGGCATGGCCGTGCGTCCTCTCTCGACGTCCTCTTCCGGATTCCTCTTCCGCGAGGTACGGCCACGGTACGCCGCGATGTCGAATATTGAGATGGGCGTCTCGCCATATGGTCGAAGTGGGTGTGTCACACGGTCATCGGGCAGTAGACGGTGAGTGCTTCCGGCAGCTTGTCGATCATCAACTCCTTTCCGGAGCGCGCCACTTCGCCGTCGTACGCGTACGGGGTTCCCGGTGCCAGTCCGGCGATCCGCACGCGGCGCCGCCGTACCGCCGCGTGCATCGGGGAGCGGGTCAGCGGTCCGGCGACCGCCGTCGCGAGCAGCCGCAGGCCGGGAGTCCGGCCGCCGTGGACCACCCTGATGTCCAGCAGGCCGTCCGCCAGGTTGTGCCGGCGCCCGGGGGCGGGCCCCACCCGCTGGAAGAGCCCGTTGCCCACGAACAGCAGCCACAACGGCCGCCGCCTTCCCTGGAGTTCGGCCTCCAGAGGGATTTGTCCGCGCAGCACTTCGAAGGCGGCGAGCACCCCGGCGGGCCAGCCCCCGATCCGGGGCGCCCAGCGCTCCCGGGTCCGTACCAGCTCGGGATAGACCCCCAGGCTGAACGCGTTGAGGAAGTAGCCGTCCGCCCCGTCGGGCCCCTCGGGGCCGGGCCGGAACCGTCCCAGGTCCACCCGGACGGCGGCGCCCGAGGCGAGAGCGGCCGCCGTGTCGTCGACCGTCTCGATGCCCAGGTCGTAGGCGAAGTGGTTGAGCGTTCCGCCGGGAAAGACGGCGAGCGGGACGCCGTGCGTCGCCGCGACGGCCGCCGCCAGGTTCACCGTGCCGTCACCTCCGCAGATTCCCAGCGCCCTGCCCCGGCCCGCCGCCCCCTCCAACGCCTCGGACAGCTCGCCGGGCGCGCACTCCACGACCTCGGCGAGCGGCAGCGCGTCGCGCACCAGTGACGCGGTCGCAGTGGCCGTGCCGGACTCCTCGTTGACCACGACGACGAGATCCCTGCCGGACGCCAGCGCCGGAGCCGTGGCCGGAGGCCTCCCCGGCGGGGGCAGCTGTCCCCGGGTCGGTACGACGCCGCGCAGGGCGAAGGCGGCCCCCACGCCGAGCGCCGCGCCGGCCAGCACATCGCCCGGATAGTGCACGCCCGTGTAGACCCGGGAGACGGCCACGGCCGCGGCGAGCGGGGCGACCACAGCACCCCAGCCCTTCGACTCCAGGGCGACCCCCGTGGCGAAGGCCGCCGCGGACGCCGCGTGACCGGAGGGGAAGGACGTGGTGAACGGCTGTCTCTTGAGCTGCCGCACCAGCGGGACCAGGTCCAGTACCGGCCGTTCCCTGCGCACCGCCCGCTTGCCGACGGTGTTGATCGCCGCCGAGGCGACGGCCAGCGAGGCGACCCCGCGCAACGCGGCCCGGCGCGCCCGTGCGCTGCCGCCCAGCGCCGCCATCCCGGCCGCCGCGCCGAACCACAGCAGCCCGTGATCGGCGCCGCGGCTCAGCCGGGGCAGCACCGCGTCGCCGGCCGGCCAGTGCCGGGCGGCGACGTTCCGGAAGAGGGCCAGGTCACCGCTGTGCAGCAGACCCCGCAGCCGGGCCGCCACGGACGCGGGCGCGGGGGAGCGGACGGAGAAGGAGGCGGGGAAGGGAGAGGAGAAGGGGACGGAGGGCATGGCGCGTGGTGAGGGCATGGATCAGCGCATACCCGGCCCGGTCACGATGAACCGGCAGGCGCGCCGCGGCGAAGGTCACACCGGCGGTGGCCGCCCCCGCGGAGCCGGGCCGCGGAAGCGGATCCGTACGATGACCGGGCGTCGAACGCGTGTACAAGGGTGGGCGCGGAGCGGCCCGGACATCACCTGGAGCAGTCATGAACATCCGACCGGAAGTGGCCGTGCGCGAACAGGCGCAGCTCGGTGAAGGGCCCACCTGGGACCCGGCGACCGGGCGGCTGATCTGGGTCGACATCCTCTCCTGCCGCGTCCACACCTACGACCCGGAGACCGGCCGTCGCACCGTCATGGCCACCGGGCAGCACGTCGGAGCGGCCAAACCGCGCGCCGGGGGCGGCCTGGTCGTCAATCTGCGTGAGGGCATCGGGCGCTACGACGCGGACGGCACCTTCTCCTGGCTGTTCCACGACCCGGTCCCGGGACGGCGCGGCAACGACGCCGCCGTGGCGCCGGACGGCTCCCTGTGGGCGGGCACCATGCGGGACGACCCGGCCGAGATCGGCGGCGGCCTCCGGCGCGTCGCGCCCGACGGCACGGTGACGGACACGCTGGGCGCGGTGGCGTGCAGCAACGGCACCGGGTGGAGCCCGGACGGCCGGCTCATGTACTACATCGACACGCCCACCCTCCGGATCGACGTCCTGGACGTGGACGGGGAGCGTGTGCGCGACCGCCGCCCGTTCGCGACGATCGAGCCCGGTGCGGGCGCCCCCGACGGGCTGACGGTCGACGCCGAGGGCTGTGTCTGGGTCGCCCTGTGGAACGGCTGGGCCCTGCGCCGCTACACCCCCGACGGCAGGCTGGAGCGCACGGTCGCCCTGCCGGTACCGCGCCCGACGTCCTGTGCGTTCGGCGGCCGGGACCTGCGTGACCTCTACATCACCTCCGCCCGGACCGGTTCTGGCGCCCCGCCCCCGCTCGCCGGCTCGCTGCTGGTCCTGCCGGACGCGGGACTCGGTCTGCCGGGCACACCGTTCGCGGGCTGACCGGGGGACCGGCCGGCTTCGGCCTGTTCGCACAATTGGACGGGCGCCGTGTCCCAAACCTCCGTATAAAGGGCCCAGAGGGCAGCGCGGGCAGGGCAGGCACGTAGGCACGACGGTACGAAGCAGGCGTGACGCAGAGGTGAGGCACGGACGGGGGCAGGAGCGGGCGGGGACCGCGGAGGCGGACGACGGAGGAGGGCCGGGATGCACGGGACCGGGAGCACCGGGCGCGACGGGAGTTCCGGGAGCACCGGAAGCGCCGGGCGCCACAGGCATGCGACGCATCACGTGCGGGAGGACCACGGCCCCGTCCGGTTCGGTCCGCCCGCCCCCGACCCGGGCCTGCCGGTACTGCCCGAGCTGGCCGAGGTCCTGGCCGCCGCGGCGGACGGCACCCGGCCCGAACCTCCCGGTGGCGGAAGGGCGCTGCGCGAGGCGGCCTGTGCCTACTGGGCGCGGCGCGGGCTGCGCGGCGGCCCCCGGCACGTCGCGGCGGCTCCCGGCGCGCAGCCCCTGCTCCTCGCGCTGATCGCCGCGCACGGCGGTGACGTCCTGATGCCACGCCCCTGCCCCGCGACCTGGATGCCGCAGGCGCGACTGCTCGGCCGGCCCGCCTACCATGTGCCGACCCCGGCCGAGTGCGGCGGCATACCCGACCCGTACGCCTTGCTGGAGACCGTGCGCCGGGTGCGGGCCGAGGGCGGCAGACCCCGGCTGCTGCTGCTCTCCGTGGCCGACGACCCGACCGCCACCGTCGCACCGCCCGAGCTGGTCAACGAGGCGTGCGAGGCCGCCGTCGCCGAGGGACTGCACATCATCAGCGACGAGACCTGGCGCGACACCCTGCACCGGCCCCATGACACGGTCCTGCTGAGCCCCGCCGAGATGTTCCCCGGTGAGGTCACGGTGCTCAGCGACCTGGCCGGCGCGCTGACCCCGGCCGCCTGGCCCGTCGCGGTCGCCCGCTTCCCGGACACCGAGCGGGCCGCCGTGCGCCATGCCCGTACCCTCGACATCCTCACCGCGCTGGGCGCACTGGTCGCGGGACCCGTCGCGCACGCGGCGGCCCACGCGTTGCGGGAGCCGGAGTCCGTCACGGCCAGAATCCGGCGGACCGCGGAGCTCCAGGCCCAGGTCGCCGCCGCCGCGCACCGCGCCGTGCTCGCCTCCGGGGCACTGGCCAGACCCCCGCAGGCGGGCCGTCATCTCTACGCCGACCTCGGCCCGCTCCGCTCCCGGCTGGCCTCCCGGGGAGTCACGGACTCGATGGAGCTGGAGGAGTATCTGACGGGCCGCCTCGGGGCCCCGGCCCCCGGCGGGCACCGCTTCGGGGACGAACTGGGCGCACTGCGGGTACGCCTGGGCACCGGGCCGCTGCTCGGGGCGACGCCGCAGGAGCAACGGGAGTCCCTCACCGCGGCGGAGCCCCTGGAACTGCCGCATGTGGCGAAGGCGCTGAATGTCTTCGCGGCGGCCTTCGACGAGCTGAGATGACAGCCGCCGACAGGAACCGCTCGCCGGCCGCTCTCAGTGACCGCTCTTCGTCCGCAGCCTGCGCCACGCCGCCGGGGCGCCGCTGATCAGCAGTGTCAGCCCCACCGCCGCGACCACGCCCTGCCACGGTTCCGGAAAGAGCGAACCGCCCAGAATGCCGATCAGCTGGTACGTCGCCGCCCACGCCAGACACGCCGGTACGTCGCCCCGGGCGAACCGCCGCAGCGGCATCCGGCCGAGCAGGCAGGCCAGCATCACCGGTATCCGGCCGGCCGGCACCAGCCGGGACAGCACCAGCACCACCACACCGTGCTCGTCGAGCTTCCGCCGCGCCTGCGCCAGCCGCTCCGGAGCGGCCCGGCGGCTGATCGCCTCCAGCCACTTCGAACCGTTCCTGGAACGCACCCCGCGCTGCCCCAGCCAGTACAGGCAGATGTCCCCCAGGAACGCCGCGGCCGACGCCACGACGAACACCACGAGCAGCGCGAACGGCGCCGTCTGATGGAAGGCCACCACCGCGGCCGAACTCACCAGAGCCCCGGTCGGCACCACCGGAACCAGTGACCCCAGGGCCACCAGCAGGAACAACGACGGATAGCCGACCGCCTGCTGCGTCGACTCGGCCGGCAGCTCGCGCACGACCTCCTGGATCTCAAGGATCACCGGCCGGCCTCCGGCCGTACCCGTTCGCCGTGCCCCAGCAGGTGCACCGCGACCTCCGGGGCCACCAGCGCCGCCTTGCGGACGAACTCGTCACCCGGCGAGTGGAACTCGTGCGGACGCACACCGTCCAGCCCGATCGGCCAGTACGTGCCGAAGTGGACCGGTACCGCCGCACTCGGCTCCAGCCGGGTCAGCGCCTCGGCGGCTCGGGACGGATCCAGATGGCTGTGGCCGAGGTTCGGCCCCCAGCCGCCCACCGGCAGCAGAGCCACGTCCACCGGTCCCACCGCATCGGCCATGGTGTCGAACAGCCCGGTGTCCCCGGCGAAGTACGTCCGTACCTCGCCCTCCACCACATAGCCGAGCGCGGGCACCCGGCGCGGACCGACCGGCAGCCGCCGCCCGTCGTGCAGCGCGGGAACCGCCCGTACGCGCACCTCGCCGACCCTGACGACGTCCCCCGGCGCCACCTCGGTGATCCGGAAAGCACGCACCCGGCGCAGCATCCGCAGACCGGGCACGGTGGCCACCGCTCCGCTGGGCACGATCAGGCGGCTGCCGGGAGCCAGCCGCGCGAGCGACGGCAGATGCAGATGGTCGGAGTGCAGATGGGAGATCAGGACCACATCGGCTTCCGTCGCCCGGGGCGACGGAAGCTCGCCCCGGCGCCGGCGCAGATGTGCCAGACGCCGTGCGAACAGCGGATCGGTCAGCACCCGCACCCCGGAGTCCTCGACCGTGCAGGTGGCATGACCCCACCAGGTGACCTCCACCGGCAGTCCCGCCTCCTCGCCCGTCGCCCGTCGGCCGCGGTGAACCGCGCTCCGGGTACGAGCGTAAGCGCCGCGCGCCGGTGGCACGCCGGAGTGCGCCTTGTCGCCCGATCCTGCGGCGGTACGACCGGTTACGGACGGCTACCGACCGGGTAGGGTCGGGCCCGGGATTCCACATACGGGGGGCCGTTCATGGGGGATGTACGGGTGGCGGCCATCGCCAGCCTCACACCGCTCGAGGAGCTCGACGGCGATCCGTTCCTCGTCGACACCCGCAGCCAGCACGCCATGTGCGCGCGCTGGGCGGCGGGGCGCGGCTACGCCGTCACCCGACAGCTGCGTGTGTACGGGCTCCGCTTCGACCACCGCGCCCTGTGGAGCGATGTCGAGGACGGTCAGGTCGAGCTGTTCGTGGCGCCCAACGACCGGGTGCTCGCGCGGGCGATCACCTCGGTGTCCGATTTCACCGCGGAGTGCGACCGCCGGGGCGTTCGCCTGGAGTACGCCGGTCTGGACGAACCGGACTACACGTCACGGTCGAAGGCCGGTGTCCACCGCAGGCTCTCCATGCCCACCGCCGGTTACGACGGCTGCTGATCACCCGGGAGCGGCCCTGGCCCTGCTCCGCGCTCCGGCTCCGCCGTCCGGGGGACCCGCTGTGAAAGGCTGGGTCCGGGTCCACGACGGACGGACCCGGACGTGAGGTGGAACGGCGTGGGTGACGGGCGATGGCGTACGGCTGGCAGCGCCCTGATGCGGGTGGTCGCGGTGTGGGCGGTGTCCACCCTGACGATGCTGGTGCTCGCCGGGATCCTGCCCGACTTCCAGCTCCAGTCCGACGACGGTGACAGCATCACCAAGACCGCGTTCACCGCGGTGTGGGGCGCGGGCGCGTTCGGTCTGCTCTCCGCACTGGTCTGGCCCGTTCTCGTCCGGGCCCTGCTCATCGTGCCCGCCCTGGTCCTCGGCATGCTGGTCTTCTTCCTCAACGGCTCCCTGCTGCTGATCGCCCTGCGGCTCATCCCGGACGGGCGCGGGGCGGCCGACCCGGAGACGGCGGTGGTCGTCGCCGCCGTCATGTCCGCCGTCGCCTCCGCGACCTCCACCGCCCTCGCGGTGCGGGACGACAACGCCTACCGGCGCAGGCTCTCCCGGCTCGCCGACCGGCGCCGCCGCCGCAGCGGCAGGGCCGGCACCGCGGACGGCGGGCGCGGCGGACCCCCCGGCATCGTCTTCCTCCAGCTCGACGGGGTCGGCCATGACGTCCTGACCAGGGCGGCGGCCGACGGGCTGATGCCGACCGTGGCGGGCCGTCTCGCGGACGGATCCGGTCACCGGCTGACCCCGTGGCGCACCGACTGGTCCAGCCAGACCGGGGCCAGCCAGCTCGCCATCCTGCACGGCAGCAACCACGACGTGCCCGCCTTCCGCTGGTACGAGAAGGACACGGGGACCGTCATGGTCTCCAGCAGACCGGCGAGCGCCCTCGACATGCAGCGCCGGGCGATAGCGCACACCCATGACGGCGGGCTGCTCACCGTCGACGGCGCGAGCCGCGGCAACCTCTTCAGCGGCGGCGCCGACCAGCTCGCGCTCGTCCTGTCGATGGCCGCCCGCCGGGGCAAGGGCCGCCGGTCCCGCGCCGGATACTTCGCGTACTTCTCCGATCCGGCCAACGCCGTCCGTACGGCACTGTCGTTCGTCGCCGAGGTCGGCCGCGAGATCGGCCAGTCGACCCTGGCCCGGGTGCGCAAGGAGACGCCCCGGATCAAGCGGGGCGGGCTCTACCCCTTCATCCGGGCCTTCGCCACCGTCGTCGAACGCGATGTGGTGGTCTCCGCCGTCATCGGCGACATGTTCGCCGGACGCACCGCCGTCTACGCCGACCTCGTGGCCTACGACGAGGTCGCCCATCACTCCGGGCCGCACAGCCGCGACGCGGACAAGGTCCTCGCACGGCTCGACCGCTCCCTCGCCCTGATCACCAAGGTCGCCGAGCACACCCCGCGCACCTACCGGATCGTGCTGCTGTCCGACCACGGCCAGAGCCCGGGGGAGACCTTCGCCGGAATGTACGGGCTGACCCTCAAGGACCTGGTACGGGCGGGCTGCGGGCTGCCCGTACCGCGCCGGGCGCAGCGCACCCGCAGCGCCTCGGAGGCGCGCGACGCGGTCCGGATCGCGCTGCACCGCCCCGTGGAGGAGAAGGAGGCCGAACACCCGGCCACGCTCTTCGACCCGATCGTGCTCGCCTCCGGAAACCTCGGCCTGCTCTCCTTCCCGGACATCCGGGGCCGCGCCTCGCGCGAGCAGCTCGACCGCCGCCATCCCGCGCTGCTCAGCACGCTCGCCAACCACCCGGGGATCGGCTTCCTCCTCGTCCGGAGCGAGGAACACGGTTCGGTGGTGCTGGGCCGGGGCGGGGCCGAGGTCCCGGTGCGGGAGCTGGAGGACGGCACGGGCCCGCTGGCCGGGTTCGGCCCGGGTGCGGCGGACGCGGTGCGGCGCACCGACACCTTCCGGAACGTCGCGGACGTCATGGTGAATTCGATGTACGACCCCGACACCGGTCTCGTGCACGCCTTCGAGGAGCAGATCGGTTCGCACGGCGGACTCGGGGGCGAGCAGTCGCGCCCGTTCCTGCTGTGGCCGCGCGCCCTGACGGACCCGTTCGACATCGTCGCGGCGGAGGGCGCGGAGGGCGGCGGCCGGGCGTCCGGGAACGAGTTGGTGGGTGCCGAGACCGTGCACCGGGTGCTGGCCCGCTGGCTGAGCGAACTGTCGGGGCCGCAGGTGCCGGTGAACCCGGAAGGATTCGCCGGAGCGGAGCGGGCGGACGAGCCGTTCCCCGCCGGCCCCGTACCGGACACACCTGCACCGGACACACCTGTACCGGACTCGGATGAGACGGTGCCGGGCGGTCCGGGCTGAGCGGTCCGCGGGGCGTTGTCAGTGGTGGGCGGCAGGATGGTGGCCATGACGAACCCAGCTGTTGTGCTCGCCGATGCCGCCGCCTACGCCGCCGCCGTCGAACAGGCGTCGCAGGCCGCCGCCGCGTATTACGCCACGGGCGAGAGCCCGCTCGACGACGACGCGTACGACCGGCTGGCACGCGGGATAGCCGCATATGAGGACGCGCACCCGGAGGAGGTGCTGGCGGCCTCGCCGACGGGCAAGGTCGCGGGTGGCGCCGCTGTCGGGGACGTACCGCACACGGTCCCCATGCTGTCGCTGGACAACGTCTTCTCCGCCGAGCAGTTCGCCACCTGGACCGCCTCCCTGGAGCGGCGGATCGGCAGACCGGTGGCCGCCTGGAGCGTGGAGCCCAAGCTCGACGGCCTCGCCGTCGCCGCCCGCTACCGGCAGGGGAGGCTCGACCGCCTGATCACCCGGGGCGACGGCACCGCGGGCGAGGACGTGTCGCACGCCGCAGGTACGATCCTCGGCCTCCCCGAGCGGCTCGACGAAGCGGTCACCCTAGAGGTGCGCGGCGAGATCCTCATGACGGACGAGCAGTTCGAACAGGCCAACGCCACGCGTACGGAACACGGCGGTGCCCCCTTCGCCAATCCGCGCAACGGGGCGGCGGGCACCCTGCGCGCCAAGGACCGGCCCTACCGGGTCGAGATGACCTTCTTCGCCTACGGTGCGCTCGCGCTGCCCGATTCCGGGGAGCTGACCGAGACCCTGGCCGAACTGCCGCACAGCGAGGTCCTGTCGTACGTCGCCGGGCTCGGCGTGCACACGGCGGCGGACACGGACGTGGCGCCGCGCACGGTCACCACCGTGGAGGAGGTGCAGTCGCGGGTGGCCGCGATCGGCGCCCTGCGGGCCTCGTTGCCGTTCGGGATCGACGGCATCGTGATCAAGGCGGACCTCGCCGCCGACCAGCGCGAGGCCGGTTCCGGGACCAGGGCTCCGCGCTGGGCCATCGCCTACAAGCTCCCGGCCGTGGAGAAGGTCACCCGTCTGCTGGCCGTCGAGTGGAACGTGGGCCGCACCGGCATCATCGCGCCGCGCGCGGTGCTGGAGCCGGTGGAGATCGACGGGTCGACCGTCAGCTACGCGACCCTGCACAACCCCGCCGACATCACCCGCCGCGACCTGCGCCTCGGGGACCAGGTGATGGTCTACAAGGCGGGCGACATCATTCCGCGCATCGAGGCGCCCGTCGCGCATCTGCGGACCGGCGACGAGCGGAAGATCGAGTTCCCCGGGAGCTGCCCGCAGTGCGGTTCCGGGATCGACACGAGCGAGCAGCGCTGGCGCTGCACCCGGGGACGTGACTGCCGGCTGGTCGCCTCCGTGTCGTACGCCGCGGGCCGCGACCAGCTCGACATCGAGGGCCTGGGAGCCACCCGCGTCGTCCAGCTCGTCGACGCGGGCCTCGTCAGCGACTTCGCCGACCTGTTCATGCTGGAGCGGGAGCAGCTGCTGACCCTGGAGCGGATGGGCGAGACATCCACCGACAACCTGCTGGCCGCCATCGAGACCGCCCGGAGCCGCCCGCTGTCCCGTGTCTTCTGCGCCCTGGGAGTGAGGGGCACGGGACGCTCCATGTCCCGCCGGATCGCCCGCTACTTCGCGACCATGGACCGGATCGTCGCCGCCGACACCGAGACGCTTCAGCTGGTCGACGGCATCGGCAAGGAGAAGGCCGCCGGTGTGGTCGCGGAGCTGGCCGAGCTGGCCCCGCTGATCGACAAGCTGGTCAGGGCGGGGGTCAACATGACGGAGCCCGGCGCCACACCGCCGCCGGAGCCCGGCGCCGAGCAGGAAGCCGGAGCGGACGCGGAGCCGGGGGACCAGCCCGGTGACGGGCCCTCGGACCTGCCCCTGGACGGGATGACCGTGGTGGTCACCGGTGCCATGACCGGCACCCTGGAGAAGCTGTCCCGCAATCAGATGAACGAGCTGATCGAGCGGGCCGGCGGCAAGTCCTCCTCCAGCGTCTCCAAGCGCACGAGCCTGCTGGTCGCCGGGGAGAAGGCCGGATCGAAGCGGAGCAAGGCGGAGGACCTGGGCGTCCGGATCGCGGCTCCGGAGGAGTTCGCGGAACTGGTCGCCGCGTTCCTGGAGCAGGAGGCCTGATCAGGGAACCTTTGATTGGGCAAGGAAGTGGCTTTCCTTGCCGCGGTATTGCATAGTGAGGGATCGGTCATGCCTCGCTATCAGCGGGTCACATAGGTATGCGGACGGCTGTGGTGGCAGGCCGGGGGTGAGGAGCGATGCGTTCTTTGCGCGACGGACAGCGCTTCGGCCGTCCCGTCCACCGGGAAGGCCCGGCGATCCGGGCCCACCGGGAGCACCCCGTGCGTCCAGTGCCCGGCGACCGGCCGCTCGCCGGGCGGGGCCTCGCGGTCGACCTCGGCAGCTCCCGGACACGTGTCTGGGTTCCCGGACACGGCCTCGTGCCCGACCCGGTCCCGGACGACACCTCAGGACGGCCCGTCCGGCGCGGCCGCATCGTCGATCCCGAGTCCTGCGGCCGGCTGCTCGGCCGGATCGCCGACGCGGCCCTCGGACCGGACCGCAGCGACAGCGTGATCGTCCTGAGCCATCCGGTCCTCGCCGGTGCCGGACACCGCACCGAGGCACACCGGCTGCTCGCCGCGCTCGGCCCGACGAGAGTCCTCGTGCTGAACAGCGCCCGCGCCGCCGCCGCGTACGCCGGACCGCAGGACAGCGGGCCGCTGCTCGTCGTCGACATGGGCGCCGAGCTGACCGAGGTGACGCTGCTCGTGAACGGCATGGTCGCCGACGCCCGGCAGGCCGAGACCGGACTCAGCGACCTGGACCCGGCGACCCTGTCGACGGCGCTCGTCCGCACCGTGCTGGACATGATCATGTCCATGTGGCGGCAGGACCGGCACGGCACCGTCCTCGGCGCCCTGCGCAAGGGCCCGGTGCTGGCCGGGGGCGGCGCGCTGCGCCCCGACATCACCGACCGGCTCGCCCTCCGTCTCGGGGTACGGCTCCGTCTCGCCGACGATCCGTCGACCACCGTCGTACGGGGCGCCGGGCTGATCCTCAGCTCCGTCCTCCGGCACGCCGCCACGCCGGCCGCCCCGCTCGGCCCTCCGAGGTGACCCCCCTCCCGGGGCCGCCCCGGGGCAGCGCACCCCCGCGGGGACGGCAGGACGCACCGGCACGCCGCGCCCGGCACACCCTGGCCCTGCTGCTCCTCGCCGTCCTCACCCTGATCGGCGGCGTTCCCGCGGCCGCCGGAGCGGCGCTCCCCGCCCGTGCCTTCTCCGGGCCGGCGCACGTCTCCGCCCACGCACCCGGTGCGTGGGCCCCCGCCCAGCACACCGACCGCACCGCACGTATCTGGCAGATCCACGACTCCCGGCGGGCCCGGCCGGCCGCGGCGCACGGACACGACGTCCGTACGGCGGTGGCCACCGGCCCCGACAGCCGCCGCGCCCACACCGCGGCGACCCCCGCCGACGACCGCCCCCGGGCGGCGACCACCACCGCTCCGCATCCCCGGGCGGGCGTCCTGAGGGCCCAGGCGCCCAGCCATTCGCCTCCGCCCTCCGCCGGCGTTCTGGCACCGCACGCGCCGGTCCTGCCCGCTCCGGGCACCCGCGCGGTGTGCTTCACCCCTGCCGCCTCCCGGGTACCCGACGGAAGTCCGGCCACGCTCCCCGGTGTACGGGGTCCTCCCGGGACGGCGGCCGGTCCGACGACCGGTCACCGGTCCTGTCCCACAGACCTGCCGTCCCGTCCTCGCTGAGGTGAGGGCGCAGGACGCCCCACCGGAGGATTTCCCATGTCTCGCGCCACCACGGTGCGAGCGGTACTGGCTGCCGCCGTGCTGCTCGTCTCCGTGTTCATCACGCTGACCATGTCACCCAGACTCGGCCTCGATCTCCAGGGCGGCACCCGCATGGTGCTCCAGGCCAAGGACTCCGGCACCACCGAAGCGGACCGGGAGAGCACCGACCGCACCCTGGAAGTGCTGCGGCAGCGCATCGACTCCCTCGGGGTCTCCGAACCGACCCTGACCCGTTCCGGCGAGGACCGGATCATCGTCGAACTCCCCGACGTACAGGACCCGCGTCAGGCCGCCGAGGTGATCGGCAAGACCGCCCAGCTGACCTTCCACGCCGTACAGGGGCCGGGCGCCGCACCGGACGCGCAAGCCCCGGACGACAAGGGCGCCCCCGACGCACCGGAGCCGCCGAAAACCCGGGACGGGAAGGACACCCCCGACGGCGAGCCCCTGACACTCTCCGACGAGCAGGGCCGTTCCCTGGCGCTGGGCCCCGAGCGGCTCTCCGGCGCGGGGGTCAAGGACGCCACCGCCGCCTTCGACGCCCAGGGCGGCGCCGGATGGACCGTTTCGCTCGACTTCGAGAAGGACGCGGGCCGGGACTGGACGCGGCTGACGGGCGAGGCGGCCTGCCACCCCGCCCAGGACGAGCGGCGCCGGGTCGCCATCGTCCTGGACCAGAAGGTGATCTCCTCGCCGCAGGTCGACCCGTCGGTCGGCTGCAACGTCGGGCTCCCGTCCGGGAACACGCAGATCACGGGCTCCTTCAGCGCCGACGAGGCCCGTGACCTGGCCCTGCTCATCAAGGGCGGCGCTCTGCCCGTACCCGTCGAGATCGTCGAACAGCGGACCGTCGGCCCGACCCTCGGCGCCGCGGCCATCGAGGCGAGCGCCAAGGCGGCGCTGATCGGAGCCGCCGCCACCGCGCTGTTCATCACCTGTGTCTACCGGCTCTTCGGAGCCCTCGCCGCCGTGGCCCTCGCCGCCTACGGAGTGATCTCCTACGCCGCCCTGGTCGCGCTCGGCGTCACCCTCACCCTCCCCGGACTCGCCGGGTTCGTCCTCGCCATCGGGATGGCCGTCGACGCGAACGTCCTGGTCTTCGAACGCGCCCGGGAGGAGTGCGTGCTACGGCCGAACCGTTCCCTGCGGTCCGCGCTCACCGCCGGATTCCGCAACGCCTGGAGCGCGGTCGCCGATTCCAATGTCACCACGCTGATCGCCGCGGGACTCCTCTTCTTCCTCGGCTCGGGCCCGGTCAAGGGTTTCGGCGTCACCCTGGCCATCGGGGTGCTCGCCTCGATGTTCTCCGCTCTCGTCATCGCCCGCGCGCTCACCGAGATCGCGGCGGGCTCCCGGTTCGTCGGCGCCTACCGGGGAGTCAACGGCATCGCCCGCCCCGGCCGGGTACGGACCTGGCTGACCCGCCGTGATCCGCGGCTGTTCCGCTCGCCCCGCCGCTGGCTGATGTTCTCGACGGCGCTGGTCGCCGTCGCCGTGCTCGGCATCATGGTGCGCGGCGTCAACCTCGGCGTCGAGTTCACCGGCGGCCGGCTCATCGAGTACTCCACCAGCCGCCCCGTCGACGTGGACACGGCCCGCGACACACTGGCCGCCGCGGGCTTCGGCGACGCCGAGGTCACCACCGCGGGCGCGGGCGACCTCTCCGTACGCACCGGGAAGCTCGACAACGACGGGGAACACGCGCTGCGCACCGCCCTGGCCGCCGAGGGCGGCGAGACCACCAAGGTGCGCGACGAACTGATCGGGCCCAGCCTCGGCGACGAGCTGCGGCGCAACGCCCTGATCGCCCTCGCCGTCGCCGTGTTCGTCCAACTCGCCTATCTGGCGGTCCGGTTCCGCTGGACGTTCGCCGTGGCTTCGGTCGGCGCGCTCGTCCACGACGTGATCGTGCTGGTCGGTGCGTTCGCCTGGCTGGGGCGTCCGGTCGACGGCATCTTCCTGGCCGCACTGCTCACCGTCATCGGCTACTCGGTCAACGACTCGGTGGTGGTCTTCGACCGGGTGCGGGAACTGTGGGCCAGAAGTCCGCGCGCACCGCTGGCCACCGTCGCCGAACGGGCGGTCCTGCAGACCGTTCCCAGAACCGTGAACACCGGTATGGGCGCCCTGTTCATCCTGGCCGCGCTCGCCGTACTGGGCGGGGACTCGCTCGCCGACTTCGCGCTCGCCCTTCTCATCGGCGTCTGCGTGGGGACGTACTCCTCGGTGCTCACCGCCGTGCCGGGCGCGATCGTGCTGGAGAGGAGCAGCAAGGCGCCGCCGCCGGCCCGGTCCAAGGGCGGCCGTCGCACCGCGCCGGCCAAACGCCGCGACCCGCTGGACAACGGAGCCAGGGTCTGACCTCCCGCGCCGCCCCCGCCACTGACGCGGGGGCGGCGCGCGTCAGTGGCCACCGACCACGGGTACAACACGGCACAATCCGGACCACACCCAGTGATCGGAGCGTGCCCATGGCTGTCGTCCTGCGCGAGGCGTGGTCCACCGTCGTGCCGGACCCGAACGGCCGGCACGGCCCCCTGCCGCCCCTGATGCTCGCCCTGACCTTCGTCACCGGTCTCGTCGACGCGGTCAGCTATCTCCTGCTGGGCAGGGTCTTCGTCGCCAACATGACCGGCAACGTGGTCTTCTCCGGCTTCGCCCTCGCCGGAGCTCCCGGCTTCTCCCTGGCCGCCTCCCTGGTGGCACTGGCCGCCTTCGCCTCCGGGGCACTGGCCGGCGGCCTGACCGTCCACCGCACCGGCGCCCGCACCCACCGGGGCCGGATGCTCCAGTACGCGCTGCTCACCGAGACCCTGTTCGTGACGGCCGCGCTGGTCGTCACACTGATCTCCGGCACGCCGTACTCCGGAGGGGTCAGGTTCACGCTCATCGTGCTGCTCGGCCTCGGGCTCGGTGTGCAGAACGCGGCCTCCCGCGCCCTCGCCGTACCCGACCTCACCACCACCGTGCTGACGCTCACCCTCACGGGCGTCGCCTCGGACAGCCGCCTGGCCGGGGGCGGTGGGAGCCGTGCCGGACGGCGGGTCATGTCGGCCGCCGCGATGCTGCTCGGGGCGCTGGCCGGAGGCGTGGCCGTCCTGAACGGCCGGCCGACGCTGCCGCTCCTGCTGGCGGTGGCCGTCCTGGCCGTCGCGAGCGCGGTCGCGACGCTCCTGGCCCGCAGCGGGGCACCCTGGACCGAGCCGTCCGGGAAGTGAGAGCGGGAAGCGAGAGACAGTGCGGTACGGCCTTCAGAGGCTCATGGAGCGCAGATACTCGCCCGTCTCCCGGTCGGCGGGCAGGAACGTCTCGATGGCCAGCTCGGCCACGGTCACATCCATCGGCGTGTTGAACGTCGCGATGGAGGCGACGAACGACAGCACCCGCCCCTCGTGGGCGATCCGCAGTGTCAGCGCGAACGGCGCGGGTCCGTCCTGCGCCGGCCGGCCGCCGGGCCCGCCCGTGCCCCGCTCGCCCGGCCACGGCCCGCCGGCCGCCCGCTCGGGCGGGGGATAGGCGGCGACCTCCTCGTACAGCGCGCGCAGCCGCGGCGAACGGGCCAGGGCGATCTGACGCTCCATCTGCGCCAGCAGATCCGCCCGCCACTCCGGAAGGTTCAGGATGCGCGGGGCGAGACCCTCCGGATGCAGGGTGATCCGCATGGCGTTCAGCGGCGGAGCGAGCAGATGTCCGGCCACCCCGGCCAGCAGCAGCGAACTGCCCCGATTGGCGGCCACCACGGTGTACGTACCGTCCACGACGAGCGCCGGGAACGGGTCGTAGCCCTGGAGCAATCGCTCCATGCCCTCGCGCAGCGCGTCCATCGACGGGTCCTCCAGCGGGGTCTCCCTGTACCGCGGCGCGTATCCGGCGACCACGAGAAGGGCATTGCGTTCCCGTACGGGAACGTCGAGGTGCTCGGCCAGCCGCAGCACCATCTCCTCGCTGGGCCGGGAGCGGCCCGTCTCGATGAACGAGATGTGCCGGGCCGAGGAGTCCGCACGCAGGGCCAGCTCCAGCTGGCTGATCCGCCGCTGCTCCCGCCATCGGCGCAGCAGCGGCCCCACTTCCGTGTCACGTGCGGCAGTCGTCATACGCAGACCGTAACGTCACGGGAACCACCGGTCCGTCCATCGGTCAGTCCGGTCCACCGGTCGACCAGGTAGGTCCACGGGCCCATCCGATCCACGGGCCCACAGACCCACCCGCCCACCGTTCCATCCGATCCACTCCGTCACTCAGGGAGCCGTGCCATGTCCGCAGAACCGCTGTCGCCCTCCGAGATCGGGTCCAGACTGGGCGCGCTGCCCGGCTGGTCCCTGGAAGGGGACCGGATCACCCGTACCTACCGGCTGCCCTCGCACTTCGCCGCCGCGGCCCTGACCGTCCATGTCGCGCAGATCCAGGAGGAACTGGGGCACCACTCGGATCTGACGCTCGGCTACAACACCGTCGCCCTGTCCGTGCACACCCATGACGCGGGCGGCGCGATCACGGAGAAGGACCTGGCGCTCGCCGCACGGGTGACGGCCGCCGCTCCGGCGCACGGAGCGGAATGACGCGCGTACGGCGCGGACGGCGGCATACGTCATCAGGCCGGCGACGCCGTGCTCATGGGGCGGACGGCGGCGCGCGGCACGAGCCCGGCGCGGCCGTCGCTCATGGGGTCACCACGCCGAACCGCGGATGCGCGGCGAGCCACGCCTCGTAACCGGGACTGCGCGACACCGCCTCGGCGTACGCCGAGCGGGTCAGCCCGCTCACCGCTCCCGCCGCGGCGTTCGCGGCGGGAGAGCGCGGATGCCAGCCCAGCAGATGGCGCCAGCTCAGCGGAGAACCGGCGATCGGCCGGGTCACCAGGCCGGGCGTCGGCGGGAACGTCGCCCGGCACAGCCCCACCGCCCGGCCCACCTGGACCAGATGCACGACCGAGGCGGTGTCCGTCTCGAACACCGACACGGGCGTGAAGCCCGTCCGGGCGCAGGCGGCGGCGAAGCAGTCCGCGAAACAGCCGTCACCCGGCACATCGGCCCAGGACTCGTTCGCGAGCGCGGCCAGGCTCAGTTCCGGTTCGCCCGCCAGCGGGTGCTCCTCCGGCAGCATCACGAACACCGGGTCGACGCCGACGACCTGCCAGACCAGGCGGTCCGCCATCGGCGGGGGGCTCTCGCCACAGGCGCCGATCAGCGCGAAGTCCAGCCGCCCGTCGATCACGAGCGAGGAGATCTCCGTCACCGACCACGCGGTGTAGGTGGACACCGGCGCGGTGGGGTGCGCCGCGGCCAGCCGGTCGACGAGACCGCCGAGCAGGGGGCCGTGCGTCCCGCCGAGCCGGAACCGGTCCATGGCCCCCGTGGCGTTGGCGAACCGCACCGCCTCCGCCTGGAGCTCGCTGACCGCCGGCAGCACCACCCGGGCCCGTTCGAGCACCAGCTCCCCGAGGGGGGTCGGCCGGGCACCCGTGTGGTCCCGCTCGAACAGCGCGCCGCCGAGAGCCTTCTCGATCCGCCGCAGCTGAGCGCTGAGGGCGGGTTGGGCAAGCCCGAGAGCGGCGGCGGCCTTGGTCAGGCTGCCGGTGTCGGCAATGGCACGTACGGTTCTCAGATGGCGCAACTCCAGCTCCATAACGGCAAGTTATGGGTCCGAGGGCCCACCGGCAATATGTGTGCCCACAACCGCCCGGAACCCGACCGGTGCCCACGGGGGACGAATTGCCGAAACGGCAACATAATTGGCCCGATGGGCAATCCTTGGGGAAGCTGGCCCCATGACCAATCACCTCGGGCACAGCCACCACGGGCAGTCGCACACGCAGCCGCACACGCACGGGCACTCGCAGGCACCGTCATCATCCGGGCACACGCACGGCACGACCGACCTCGACTGGGACGCGATGGGACCCAGGCTGGAGCGGGAGGCCGAGCTCAACAGGCCGCAGTACGAGGAGGCGGCCCGCTGGATCGCCGGTCTGCCCGACGCGCCGGAGGTGCGCCGCGTCCTCGACATCGGCAGCGGCCCCGGAGTGGTGACCTGCCTGCTGGCCGAGGTGTTCCCCGGGGCGGAGGTCGTCGCCGTGGACGCGACCCCGGCCCTCCTGGAGCGGGCGGCCTCCCGCGCCCGGCGCCTGGGACTCGGCGACCGCGTCCGTACCCTGGAGGCCGAACTTCCCGAAGGGATCTCCCGGTTGGGCGAGGCCGATCTGATCTGGGCGGGGAACTCCCTGCACCACATGGGTGACCAGCGCGGTGTTCTGGCCGGCTTCGCCGAGCACCTGCGCCCCGGCGGCACGGTCGCGCTCGTCGAGGGCGGCCTGCCGACCCGCCGGCTGCCCCGTGACATCGGCATCGGGCGGCCCGGCCTGGAGGCCCGGCTGGACGCGGTCTCCTCCGCGTGGTTCCAGACGATGCGGTCCGGGCTGCCGGCGGCCAAGCACGAGACCGAGGACTGGAACGCCCTGTTCCTCGCGGCGGGACTGACTCCGCAGGGCACCCGCAGCTTTCTGCTCGACCTGACCGCCCCGCTCTCCGACCCGGCCCGTGAATACGTCGTCGAGACCTTCGTCCGGGCCCGCGAGGCGTTCACCGACCTGCTCGACGCCGACGACGTCGCCGTGCTCGACCGGCTGCTCGACCCCGAGGACCCGGCCGGTCTGAAGCTGCGGCCCGATCTCTACCTGCTCACCGCCCGCACGGTGCAGCTGGCGCGCCGCGGCTGAACGCCCGGCGCCCCCGGCCGTGGCGCCTCACGGCGCCACGGCCTCCAGACGCCACCACTGGGAGGGGGAGTCGGTGTCCTCCCACTGCTGGATCCTGGCCCCGGCCTCCGTCGAGCCGTCGGCGACCTCCAGGACCAGCCCGCTGATGAAACTGACCAGGGTGACCGTGCCGGGCGCCTCCAGATGCTGTTCGATCAGCCATTCCTGGGCGCCGAAGTTGTTGGCCTTCCACTGCTGGACGGTGGCGCCGTTCTCCGTGGAGGCGCCCGCGACGTCCAGCCGCTTGCCGCTGTGCGCGTTGACCAGGTGGTGGAGCGAGGCACCCTCGTGCACGGGCGAGAGCCGCCAGTGCTGCGCCGCCGACCCGCTCTCCTCGCCCTGCCGCACCGGAGCGCCGCTGCCCTTGGCCTCGCCGTACACCTCCAGCAGCAGCCCGCTGCCGATGTTGCGCAGGCGGTACAGGCCGGCTTCGACGACGGGCGCGCTGTCCCTGCTCATGCTCTGGTCTCCTTCGGGCGGTGCTGCGGATGCGGGTGGCGGGGCGGGTGTGTGCGCGAGTCCGCGGGGGACCGGGGGCGGCGCAGGGACCGGGGGCGCGGGGGACCGGGTGCGCCGGTAACGACGGCGCGGGGAACGGCGGCGCCCCCACCGTCAGTTGCGCGGTGGGGGCGACGGACAGGACTGCCGCGGGGGCGTGGTCCGGGAGCCGGTGGAGGCGTGCGCGGCTCAGGCGCCGACGTTGAACTCCGCCGGGTTCGGGCCGAGACGCCTGCCCTCGTCCAGGGCGGCGAACGCGGCGAGGTCGTCCGCGTCCAGCTCGAAGCCGAACACGTCCAGGTTCTCCGCGATCCGCGACGGGGTCACGGACTTCGGGATCACCACGTTGCCCAGCTGGAGGTGCCAGCGGAGCACCGCCTGGGCGGGCGTACGGCCGTGCTTCCGTGCGACCGCGACGACCGTGGGGACGTCCAGGAGGCCCTTGCCCTGGCCCAGCGGCGACCATGCCTCGGTGGCGATGCCGTGCGCGGCGTGCAGTGCGCGGGACTCGCCCTGCTGGAGCTGCGGGTGGAGTTCGATCTGGTTGAGCACCGGGACCACGGAGGTCTCACCGAGCAGACGCTCAAGGTGCTCGGGCAGGAAGTTCGACACACCGATCGACTTCGCGCGCCCCTCGGCCAGGATCTTCTCCAGGGCCTTGTAGGTGTCGACGTAACGGTCCGCGGCGGGGACCGGCCAGTGGATCAGATACAGGTCGACGTAGTCCAGGCCCAGCCTGTCGAGCGAGGCGTCGAAGGCGCGCAGCGCCGCATCGTGGCCCTGGTCCCCGTTCCACAGCTTGGTGGTGACGAAGAGCTCGTCGCGGGCGACCCCGGAGGCGGCGATGGCCCTGCCCGTACCCGCCTCGTTCTCGTAGACGGCGGCGGTGTCGATGCTCCGGTACCCGGACTCGATGGCCGTCGCGACCGCCTTCTCGGCCTCGTCGTCCGGCACCTGCCAGACTCCGAAACCGAGCTGCGGCATTTCGAGGCCGTTGTTGAGGGTGATGGAGGGGACCTGGCTCACGAGCGGTCGATCCTTACGTCGGCGGTGCTTACTCGTGACGACAACGATCAGCGCGCCCGAACCATTCCCGAACCATGCCCAGGACCGCCCGGTACTGCCCGCGGTTGCCCGTCGGTGACCGCCGGGGCGACCCGTCAGTGGTACAGGGCGTCCACCTCGACCGCGTACGCCGTCTCGATCGCCTTGCGCTTCAGCTTCAGCGAGGGGGTCAGCAGCCCGTGCTCCTCGGTGAACGGGTGCGCCAGGATCCGGAACGTACGGATCGACTCCGCCTGGGACACCGCCGTGTTCGCGGCCACCACGGCCCGGCGCACCTCCATCTCCAGATCCGGGTCCCGCACCAGATCGTTGCCGGTCAGCGGGTTGCGTCCCCGCATGGCGAGCCAGTGGTCCACCGCCTCCTGGTCCACGGTCACCAGCGCCGCGATGTAGGGCCGGTCGTTGCCGACGACGATGCACTGCGCGACCAGCGGGTGCGCCCGTACCCGCTCCTCCAGACCGGCCGGGGACACGCTCTTGCCGCCCGACGTCACCAGGATCTCCTTCTTCCGCCCGGTGATCGTGAGATAGCCGTCCGCGTCCAGCGCGCCGATGTCCCCCGTGGCGAGCCAGCCGTCGTTCAGCACGGCCCGGGAGGAGTCCGGATCGCCCAGATAGCCGGAGAAGACATGGGCACCGTGCAGCCACACCTCACCGTCCTCCGCGATGTGCACCGTGGTGCCGGGAATGGGCCGGCCGACCGTGCCGTAGCGGGTGCGCTCGGGCGGGTTGGCCGTCGCCGCCGCACTCGACTCGGTGAGCCCGTACCCCTCGAAGACCGTGACGCCCGCACCCTCGAAGAACAGCCCGAGCCGGCGCTCCATGCCCGAGCCGCCCGACATGGCGTGCCGCATCCGGCCGCCCAGCGCCTCGCGGACCTTCCTGTAGACGACCTTGTCGAAGAACTGGTGCTGCATCCGCAGCCCGGCGGACGGACCCGGTCCGGTCCCGAACGCCCGTTCCTCCATCGCCTCGGCGTACTTCACCGCGATCTCGACGGCCTTGTCGAACGGCCCGGTCCGGCCCTCCGCCTCCGCCCTGCGCCGGACACCGTGGAAGACCTTCTCGAAGATGTACGGCACGGCCAGGACGAACGTCGGCCGGAACGTCATCAGGTCCGGCATCAGCGCCCGCGCGGAGAGCTCCGGCTGATGGCCCAGCTTCACCCTGCCCCGGACCGCCGCGATCTCCACCATGCGGCCGAAGACATGGGCCAGCGGCAGGAAGAGGAGGGTGGAGGCCTCGTCGCCCGGCTTGGAGTGGAAGACCGGCTCCCAGCGGCTGACCATGGTGTCGGCCTCGAACATGAAGTTGGCGTGGGTGATCACGCACCCCTTGGGGCGGCCCGTCGTGCCGGAGGTGTAGATCACGGTGGCCACGGACTCGGGCGTCACCGCTCTGCGGTGCCGGTGGACCACCTCGTCGTCGATCCCCGTGCCGGCCTCCGTCAGCTCGCTCACCGCGCCGGCGTCCAGCTGCCACAGCCGCTTGAGATGCGGCAGCCGGTCGATGACCGAACCGACCGTCATCGCGTGGTCCTCGTGCTCGACCATCACGGCCGCCACCTCGGCGTCATGGAGCATCCACAGGACCTGCTCGGCCGACGACGTGGGATAGACCGGCACGGACTGGGCGCCGATCGACCAGAGCGCGTAGTCGAACAGTGTCCACTCGTAGCGCGTACGGGACATCAGGGCGACCCGGTCGCCGAACCGGACGCCGTGGGCGATCAGCCCCCTGGCCAGCGCCAGCACCTCGTCGCGGAAGTCCGCGGAGGTGACATCGCGCCACTGTCCGGAGGCGTCCTTGCGGCTGAGGGCGACCCGGTGCGGGTCGTCCTCCGCGTACGCGAAGACCGCATCGGCGAGACCGCCGGCAAGAGGTGCCGCCGTCATGGGTGGGACAGTGAACTCACGCAAATGACCTGCTCCTCAGCGCTCCGCACAGCGCCGCGACGCTACCCCAAGGAACGCGCCTGCGGGAGGGGCAGATGTCTCCGTAAAACATGCCATCTGTGCAGGCCGGTCGTCGAAATCCGGCCAGATGGGCAAGGCTCGGGCGTACTTCTGACCACGGAGTAAGTGACCGGAGCCGGAATCTCCACCGAATCTGAACGCGGCGATCACTCCCGCTCTACGCCGGTACGGGGAAGTTGCTCCGGGCCTGTCCGTGCCTGTCCGGCCCGCTGCTCGGGCTCCCGCGGGCTCCCTCGGGGGGTCCTCACGCGTCCCCGGGTCCTCACTCGGCCTCGCGCCCCTCACCCGGCCTCGCGGCCGCCGATCCCGCGGTGGAGCCGGTCGCCGCCCGCCAGGATCGCCGCCGCCAGCGCGTCCGCCGCCTCCTGCGCGGCGTCCCGGCGGCGGCCGTGCAGGAGGACGAAGTCGACATCGCCCAGCTCCGGCAGCCCCGCCCTGGCCGGTACCGGGACCAGCCCCGGAGGGATCAGTCCCCGGGTGTGGGCCATCACCCCGAGGCCGGCGCGGGCCGCCGCGATCAGCCCGCTCAGGCTCGTACTCGTGCACGCGATCCGCCAGGACCGGCCGTGCTCCTCCAGGACCTCCAGGGCACGGGCCCGGGTGATGCCCGGCGGTGGGAAGACGATCAGCGGAATCGGACGGTCCGGGTCGATCCGCAGCTGCGGGGCGCCGATCCAGGTCAGCGCGTCCTGCCAGACCAGCTCGCCGTGCGTGTCACCGGTGCGCCGCTTGGCCAGCACCAGATCCAGGCGCCCCGCCGCCAGCTGCCGGTGCAGCGTGCCGGACAGCTCCACGGTCAGCTCCAGTTCGACCTCCGGGTGATCGCGGCGGAAGGACTCCAGGATCTCCGGCAGCCGGGTGAGGACGAAGTCCTCGGAGGCGCCGAAGCGCAGCCTGCCGCGCAGCCGGGTGCCGGTGAAGAACGCCGCGGCCCGCTCGTGTGCCTGAAGGATCGTCCGGGCGAAGCCGAGCATCGCCTCGCCGTCCTCGGTGAGATCGACCCGGTGCGTGTCGCGGGCGAACAGCTGCCGTCCCGTCGCCTCCTCCAGGCGGCGCACATGCTGGCTCACCGTGGACTGCCGCACCCCGAGCCTGCGGGCGGCCTGGGTGAAGCTCAGGGTCTGGGCGACGGCGAGGAACGTACGGAGCTGGGCGGGGTCGTACATGATGCCACGTTATCGCGAACCATGATGACAGTAAGAGCGGTATACCGGATTCCCGATGGCGATGATCAAGAGCAGGATGGAGAGGGCACGACCTGACCGAGAGACACGTGGAGCACATGAGCCGCCGCACCCTGAAGCCGCCGTCCTGGCTGCCGATCGACCTGTACATACTCGCGCTGATCGGCACGGTGGTGCTCGCGGCGCTGCTGCCCGCCTCGGGCCGGGCCGCCGATGTGGCCGGCGGGGCCTCCACCGGAGCGGTGGCCCTGCTCTTCTTCCTCTACGGGGCCCGCCTCTCGACCGGGGAGGCGCTCGACGGCCTGCGGCACTGGCGGCTCCATCTCACCGTCCTGATCTGCACCTTCGTCGCCTTTCCGCTGCTGGGACTGGCGAGCAAGGGTCTGGTCCCGTATGTGCTGACCCCGCAGCTCCAGGCCGGATTCCTCTTCCTGTGCCTGGTGCCGTCCACCATCCAGTCCTCGATCGCCTTCACCTCGATGGCCAGGGGCAACGTGCCCGCGGCGATCTGCGCGGGGTCCTTCTCCAGCATCGCCGGGATCTTCCTCACCCCGCTGCTCGCCGCACTGCTGCTCGGGGGTACCGGAGGCGGATTCTCGGCCGACTCGCTGCTGAAGATCGTCCTTCAGCTGCTCGTGCCGTTCATCGCCGGACAGCTGACGCGCCGCTGGATCAGCGGCTTCCTCGTCCGGCACAAGAAGGTCCTCGGGTATGTCGACCGCGGCTCGATCCTGCTGGTCGTGTACACCGCGTTCAGTGAGGGCATGGTCGCCGGTGTCTGGCACCAGGTGACGCCGGCCCGGCTCGGGGCGCTGCTGGCCGCCGAATCGGTGCTGCTGGCCCTGATGCTCTCGCTGACCTGGTACGGGTCCAAGCGGCTCGGCTTCGACCGGGGGGACCGGATCGCCATCCAGTTCGCCGGGTCGAAGAAGAGCCTGGCCGCCGGGCTGCCGATGGCGAGCGTCCTGTTCGGGGCCCAGGCGAGTCTGGCCGTGCTGCCGCTGATGCTGTTCCACCAGATGCAGCTGATGGTCTGCGCGGTGATCGCGAAGCGCCGCTCGCAGGACGGCGAACCGGACGAGGACCGTGAGCCCGGCCAGGACAGCGGGCCCGGCCAGGAGCAGGGCCAGGGCCAGGGCCAGGCGTCGGAGGATCAGCTGCCCTCGGCCGCCGGACGGGGCTGACCCCCACCGGCCTTCCACCGGCCCCCTCCACCGGCCTTCCGCCGACCCCCTCCAGCGGCCCCCTCCACCGGCGTTCCACCGGCCCTTTCGCCGTCCGGCCGGCCTGCGCGGCGGACGGGCGCCTCAGTCCCGGGGGGCCGGCTCCTCCAGGACGATGCGGTGCTCACCCGCGTACACGTTCATCGAGGGACCCCGGAGGAAACCGACCAGGGTCAGTCCGCTCTCGGCCGCCAGATCCACGGCCAGCGAGGACGGTGCGGACACGGCCGCGAGCATCGGGATCCCCGCCATCACCGCCTTCTGCACCAGTTCGAACGAAGCCCGGCCCGACACCAGCAGGATGGCCCGGGAGAGCGGCAGCCGGCCGTCCGTCAGCGCCCGCCCCACCAGCTTGTCGACCGCGTTGTGCCGGCCCACGTCCTCGCGGATGTCGAGCAGTTCGCCCTCCTGCGAGAAGAGCGCCGCCGCGTGCAGGCCGCCGGTCCGGTCGAAGACCCGCTGTGCCGCGCGCAGCCGGCCGGGGAGTCCGGAGAGCAGGTCGGGGGTGACGCGGACCGGGGGAGTGTCGGCGACGGGGTGCCGGGTCGTGGTGCGTACCGCGTCCAGGCTCGCCTTGCCGCAGAGGCCGCACGAGGAGGTCGTGTAGACATGGCGTTCCAGGGTGATGTCGGGCACCACGACATCGGGCGCGAGCCGCACGTCGACCACGTTGTACGTGTTCACACCGTCCGCCGTCGCCCCGGCGCAGTACACGATCGACCGGACCTCGGAACCCTCGCCGATCACGCCCTCGCTCACCAGGAAGCCCGCGGCGAGCGCGAAGTCGTCGCCGGGGGTGCGCATCGTGATGGCGAGCGGCTTGCCGTTCAGCCGGATCTCCAGCGGTTCCTCCGCGACGAGCGTGTCGGGCCGGGTGGAGAGCACCCCGTCCCGGATGCGGATGGTGCGGCGGCGCTCGGTGGCCCGTCCCATAGCCGTAACCCGATTCTGTAGGTGAGGGAAGCCGAACCGGCCCCCGACGCGGAGGTCGCCGTGGGGCACCGGATCACCGCGCGGCGAGGCGGCTTCGGCGATCCCATTGTCCTGCACGCGCGCGGAGCGCCCGCATCCGACACCGGAGGGGCCCGCGCCGCGGGGCCCGGGGCGGTCGCCGTACCGGTCTGTGACGTTTCGTCAGGGGTTCCCGCGACCTGGGCGGTGCACTGGCCGGACCGGACAAAGGATTCCCCGGAAGGTTGCTCCAGGAATCCTTGCGCCCGGCGGATACCGCGCGGGCCTCGTCCGCGCTCGCTACCGCGCTCCCGTCGCGACCGGGGCCGCGGTGTGACCCGGAACCGGCGGTTCCACCGGTCCCACCAGCGCTGATGGCTGCGACTCCCACGGCTCTCCGTCCGGCGGGAGGGCCACGCGAGGGTGTCACGTCGACAGAATGCTGTCTACGATATTCCTTCCAGTGGGTCGAGGCTGTCGTCAAGGCTCCAACGCGCGGCCGATATTCCTGTGGGATCACGTGCCTCTGTACCGGGCGGTAGCGACCAAGACTGGATGGTTCCTGCCATATGTAGCGAGGGGAACCAGTAATGACCGGCTCACGTATCGTGGCGCTCGGCCACTATCAGCCCGCCAAGGTGCTCACGAACGACGATCTGGCAGCCATGGTCGACACCAGTGACGAGTGGATCACCAGCCGGGTCGGCATCAGGACCCGTCATGTGGGCGGCCCCGACGAGCCGGTGGACGAGATGGCCGCGCACGCGGGAGCGAAGGCGCTGGCGGCGGCCGGCCTGCAGCCCGCCGACATCGATCTGGTCCTCGTCGCCACCTCCACCGCCATCGACCGCTCCCCGAGCATGTCCGCCCGGGTCGCGGCCCGCCTCGGCATGGGCTCGCCCGCGGTGATGGACATCAATGTGGTCTGCTCCGGCTTCACCCACGCCCTGGCCACCGCCGACCACGCGATCCGGGCCGGTGCGGCGGCGCGGGCCCTGGTCATCGGCGCCGACAAGATGGCGGACATCGCGGACTGGACCGACCGCACCACGTGTGTGCTGCTCGGGGACGGCGCGGGCGCCGCGGTCGTCACCGCCGATCCGTCCGCCCCGCAGGGCGCGGTCGCGGGGATCGGTCCGGTGCTCTGGGGCTCGGTGCCGGAGATGGGCAACGCGGTACGGATCGAGGGGACCCCGCCGCGTTTCGCGCAGGAGGGCCAGTCCGTCTACCGCTGGGCCACCACGCAGCTGCCGCCGATCGCCCGCAAGGTGTGCGAAAAGGCAGGAATCGCCCCCGAGGACCTGGCCGCGGTGGTATTGCATCAGGCCAATCTGCGGATCATCGAACCCGTCGCCAGGAAGATCGGCGCGGTCAACGCGGTCATCGCCCGGGATGTGGTGGATTCCGGCAATACGTCCGCCGCTTCGATCCCGATGGCCCTGTCCAAACTGGTGGAGCGGGGCGAGGTCGAGAGCGGCGCTCCGGTGCTGCTCTTCGGGTTTGGCGGGAATCTTTCGTACGCGGGTCAGGTGATCCGCTGTCCCTGACGGGCATTGTGCTCGGTAGACTGTAGACGATAAGCAATTGCTCGTCGCCCGGAGGGGGACCGCGATGTTGTCCACAGGACTGCCGCACGGGGCTGTGCCGAAGCTGGAACGGCCCGGTCCGCTGCGCGAGCGTGTCTATGAGGCGCTCCTCGAACTGATCACCACACGCGCGCTCAGGCCGGGTCAGCACCTGGTCGAGAGCGAACTGGCCGGACATCTCGGTGTGTCCCGGCAGCCGGTGCGCGAGGCGCTCCAGCGGCTGAACACCGAGGGGTGGGTCGACCTGCGCCCCGCGCAGGGTGCCTTTGTGCACGAACCCACCGAGGAAGAGGCCGACCAACTGCTCTCGGTCCGTACGCTGCTGGAGGCGGAGGCCGCCCGGCTGGCCGCCGCGAACTCCGGCACGACGGGCATCGCCGCTCTCGAAGAGCTCTGCGCCAAGGGTGAGCAGGCCGTCGCCGACGACGACGTCGACCTCGCCGTCGCGACCAACGCGGCCTTCCACGCCAAGGTCATGGAGCTGGCAGGGAACGTGGTACTGGCGGAGCTGGCCGGGCAGGTCGACCGCCGGGTCCGCTGGTACTACACGCCGGTGGCCCGGCAGCGCGGAACCCAGTCCTGGATCGAGCACCGTGCGCTGATCGCGGCGATCTCGTCGCGGGACGAGCGGCGGGCCACGGAGATCATGCGCTCGCACACGGAACACACCCGCCGGACCTACCACCAGCGCGAAAGCAACTGACCGGCGCACGCTGAGGAGAGGGGCCGGGGCCGAGCGCCCCGGCCCTTCTGTCACGCCCGGCGCCCACCGCGCCCACCGCGCCCACCGCGCCCACCGCCCACCGCGCCCACCGAGTCCGCGCCCGCCGGCGACGCCCGGCGCCCACCGGCGCCCTCCCGGCCGCGCGCCGACGGCATCTTTGTCCTGGGTGTGGAGAAAGTTGGAGTGGATTCCTGCTCAACTTCTTCCCACTCCGGGAAAGCGCTGCTACGTTCCCCATCGAAAGCCCGACGGACTGGCCGATGTGGCGGGGAGGGACGAGTGAGACGCATGACGGCACGACCCGCGAACACCCATCAGGCCCGGCTGCTCAGGCTGTTGCGGGACGGCGGGCCCAACTCGCGCGCACAGCTGGGGGATCAGGTCGATCTCTCGCGCTCCAAGCTCGCCGTCGAGGTCGACCGGCTGCTGGAGACCGGACTCGTGGTGGCCGACGGACTCGCCGCGTCCCGCGGCGGACGCCGCTCCCACAACATCCGGCTGGCGCCGGCGCTGCGGTTCCTCGGCGTCGACATCGGCGCCACCTCCATCGACGTGGCCGTCACCAACGCCGAGTTGGAGGTGCTGGGACACCTCAACCACCCCATGGACGTACGGGAAGGCCCCGTCGCCATCTTCGAACAGGTGCTGGCTCTCGCGGCCAAGCTCCGGGCCTCCGGACTCGCCGAGGGTTTCGACGGCGCGGGCATCGGCGTACCGGGGCCCGTCCGCTTTCCCGAGGGCGTGCCGGTCGCGCCGCCGATCATGCCCGGCTGGGACGGCTTCCCGGTCCGCGAGGCACTCAGCCAGGAGCTGGGCTGCCCCGTCATGGTCGACAACGACGTGAACCTCATGGCGATGGGGGAGCAGCACGCGGGCGTCGCACGCTCCGTGGGCGACTTCCTCTGCGTCAAGATCGGTACGGGCATCGGCTGCGGCATCGTCGTCGGCGGTGAGGTCTACCGCGGTACGACGGGCAGCGCCGGCGACATAGGGCACATCCAGGTGGAACCGGAGGGCCGCGCCTGCGCCTGCGGCAACCGGGGCTGTCTGGAGGCGCACTTCAGCGGGGCCGCGCTCGCCCGCGACGCCGAGGACGCCGCGCGTGCCGGACGGTCCCCGGAGCTGGCCGCCCGGCTGGCGGAGACCGGGAGGCTCACCGCCGTCGACGTCGCCGCCGCCGCGGCGGCCGGGGACGGGGCCGCGCTCGACCTGATCCGCGAGGGCGGCAACCGGGTCGGCCAGGTCATCGCCGGACTCGTCAGCTTCTTCAACCCCGGTCTGGTGGTGATCGGCGGCGGGGTCACCGGCCTCGGTCACAACCTCCTCGCCAGCGTCCGGACCCAGGTCTACCGGCAGTCCCTGCCGCTGGCCACCGGAAATCTCCCCATCGTGCTCGGCGAACTGGGACCCGCCGCCGGAGTGATCGGCGCGGCCCGGCTCATCAGCGACCATCTGTTCTCACCGGCCTGAACCCCGTCTCTTCCGCGCCTTCGTCAGCAGCCGTTCGTGGTGCCGCCGGCAGTACGGCACCACCAGCCCTGCGCCCTGTCCGCTCACCGGCCGCACCCGCCGAGGGGATTTGCCATGGCCTCAGAACCACCCCTGCTCACCATGTCCGGCATCACCAAGTCGTTTCCCGGCGTGCGCGCCCTCGACGGCGTCGACCTGGAGGTCCTGGCCGGCGAGGTCCACTGCCTCCTCGGCCAGAACGGCGCCGGCAAGTCCACGCTCATCAAGGTGCTGGCCGGAGCCCATCAGCCCGACGGCGGCGAGATCACCTGGCACGGCGCGCCCGTCTCGCTCAAGTCGCCGATCGCCGCGATGCGCCTGGGCATCGCCACCATCTACCAGGAACTCGACCTGGTCGAGGGGCTCTCGGTCGCCGAGAACGTGTTCCTCGGCCATGAACCCACCACGGCGGGGTTCATCGTCCGCACCCGCGAGGGCCGCACGGCGGCTGCCGCACTGCTGAAACGACTGGGCCACCCGGAGATCGACCCCGCCCGCGAGGTCGGTGAACTCTCCGCCGCCCACCGGCAGATCGTCTCCATGGCACGTGCGCTCTCCCACGACGTACGGCTGATCGTGATGGACGAGCCTTCCGCCGCGCTGGACCCCGACGAGGTCGACAACCTCTTCCGTATCGTCGCCGACCTCACCGCGGACGGTGTCGCCGTCGTCTACATCTCCCACCGGCTGGAGGAGATCCGCCGGATCGGGGACCGGGTGACCGTGCTCAAGGACGGGCGGGCCGTCGCCGTCGGGCTGCCCGCCGAGTCCACACCGACACGCGACATCGTTGCCATGATGACCGGCCGCGATGTCGAGTACGTCTTCCCCCGGCGTTCCGGGGGCACCGCCCCGGTCCAGGACCGGGGCGCCGGGGAAGCGGCGGCGGCCCGCGCCGAGCCCGTGCTCAGGGTCGAAGGGCTGTCCAGGAAGGGCGAGTTCGCCCCGGTGGACCTGGAGCTGCGGCCCGGCGAGATCGTCGGGCTCGCCGGACTCGTCGGCTCCGGCCGCTCCGAGATCCTGGAGACGATCTACGGCGCGCGCAGGCCGAGCACCGGACGCGTCACCGTGGCGGGCCGGCCGCTCAGGACCGGCAGCGTCCGCGCGGCCGTCGCCGCCGGGATCGGGCTCGCCCCCGAGGAACGCAAGGCCCAGGCCCTGCTGATGATCGAATCGGTCACCCGCAATGTGTCGGTCTCCTCGCTCTCCCGCTTCGCCCGCGCCGGGTGGATCGACCGGGGCGCCGAACGGCGGGCGGCCCGGACGGCCACCCGCGAGCTGTCGCTGCGGCCCGACAACCCCGACACCCCCATCCGTACCCTGTCCGGCGGCAATCAGCAGAAGGCCGTCCTGGCCCGCTGGCTGCTGCGCGGCTGCCGGGTCCTGCTGCTCGACGAACCCACCCGGGGCGTCGACGTCGGCGCCCGCGCCGAGCTCTACGCCGTGATCCGCCGGCTGGCCGACGACGGCCTCGCCGTACTGCTCGTCTCCAGCGAAGTGCCCGAAGTGCTGGGCCTCGCCGACCGGGTGCTGGTGCTCCGCGAGGGCCGCGTCGTACACACGGCGGCCGCCGAGGAGCTCGATGAGCACCGCGTACTCGACCTCGTGATGGAAGGGAGCCCGACGCCATGACACAGTCCCTACCGTCGGCGCAGCACAACGGGCCGGACCGGGGAGCCCTCAGCGGCCCCTCCGCCGCTCCGCCCTCGAAGGCGGGCGACGGCCCGCGCGGACTCGGCCCGCGCCTCGACGTCCGCAGTCTGTCGCTGCTCGGAGTCCTTGCCGTCCTCGTCGCCGTCGGGGGCTTCACGGAGCCCGACGCCTTCCTGGACACCGGGAACCTCCAGCTGATCCTCACCCAGGCATCCGTCATCGGTGTCGTCACCGTCGGCATGACCTTCGTCATCACCAGCGGCGGCATCGACCTGTCGGTCGGCGCGATGGTCGCCCTCGCCTCCGTCTGGGCGACGACCCTCGCCACCCAGGAGTTCGGCTTCGCGGGCATCCTGTTCACCGCGGTGATCGTCGGGCTCGCCGCCGGACTCGTCAACGGACTGCTCATCGCGTACGGCGGAATGGTCCCGTTCATCGCGACCCTGGCCATGCTCGCCTCCGCCCGCGGGCTCGCGCTCCAGATCACCGACGGCAAGACCCAGATCGTCACGGTCCCCTCGGTCCTGGACCTCGGTCTGCCCGACTCCTACCTCCTCGGGATCCCGCCGCTGGTCCTGATGTTCGCCGCGGTCACCGTCGTCGGCTGGCTGGTCATGAACCGGACCACCTTCGGACGCCGTACGGTCGCGGTCGGCGGCAACGCGGAAGCGGCCCGGCTCGCCGGGATCGACGTACGCCGCCAGCGCCTCTACCTGTACCTGCTCTCCGGGCTGTGCTGCGGCATCGCCGCCTTCATGCTGATCATCCTGTCCGGATCGGGTCAGAACACCAACGGCAACCTCTACGAACTCGACGCCATCGCCGCCGCGATCATCGGCGGCACCCTCCTCAGCGGTGGCCGCGGCACCATCGTCGGCTCGGTGCTCGGCGTCCTCGTCTTCACCACGATCACCAACATCTTCGCGCTCAACAACCTGCAGAGCGATGTCCAGCAGATCGCCAAGGGCGCCATCATCGTCGCCGCCGTCCTGGTCCAGCGCCGCACCCTGCGCGGCGGAGGGACCTGAGACCGGCCCGAGAGTTCGCCACCCCGCTGTTCCGTATGCCACGCACCGGATGAAGGGTTTGACAGCCATGCCAGAAACCAGTCGCAGAGGACTGCTGTTCGGCACCGCGGCCGTGTCCGCGGGAGCGCTCCTCACCGCCTGCACCAGCAATGAACCGAAGAAGAGCGAAACCGCTGCGGGCAGCCGGCCCGCCGCCGACGACAAGCCGGGCAAGCCCGTCACCATCGGCTACGCCGGTCCGCAGGCCGACCACGGCTGGCTCAACGCGATCAATGTGAACGCCAAGTCGCGTGCGGAGAAGTACTCGGAGGTGACACTGGAGATCACCGAGGGCTCCAACGACACCGCCGCCCAGATCGGCCAGGTCAAGACCCTCATCAACAAGAAGGTCGACGTCCTGGTCATCCTCCCGGCCGACGGCAAGGCCCTCACCCAGGTCGGCCTGGAAGCCATGAAGGCCGGCATCCCCGTCGTCAACCTGGACCGCATCTTCGCCTCCCCGCAGGCGTACCGCTGCTGGGTCGGCGGCGACAACTACGGCATGGGCCTCAACGCCGGTCACTACATCGGCGAGCAGCTCAAGGACAAGCCGAACGCCAAGGTCGTCGAGCTGGCGGGCATCGACAACCTGGAGCTCACCAAGCAGCGCAGCCAGGGCTTCGCCGACGCCCTGAAGAACTACTCCAACATCGAGCTGGTGGCCCGTCAGGCCGCCGACTTCACCGTCGAGTCCGGCCAGGCCAAGATGGCCCAGCTGCTCCAGGCGCAGAAGCAGTTCGACGCGCTGTGGAACCACGACGACGACCAGGGCGTCGGCGCGCTGCGCGCCATCGAGCAGGCGGGCCGCGACGAGTTCCTGATGGTCGGGGGCGCCGGGTCGAAGTCGGCGATGGACGCCATCAAGGCCGGGAACAGCGTGCTGAAGGCCACCGTGCTGTATCCGCCGACGATGGCCGCCTCCGCCATCGACCTGGCGCGCGCGCTCGGCCAGGGCAAGGGCATCGGGGGGCTGGCCGAGATGGAGATCCCGACCTCCCTGACCCTCTACTCGGCCGTGGTCACCAAGGACAACGTCGACCAGTACCTGCCGACGGGCTTCAGCTGACCGGGCCCCACCGCCGCCACCGAACGACCGACGAGGAGGAAGTCCGTATGGCCCGTAGGGAAGAGACGGAGCAGGAAGCCGCAGCGCCGCCGCAACAGCCGCCGACGCTCGGGGTCGGCATGGTCGGATACGCGTTCATGGGCGCCGCACACTCCCAGGGGTGGCGCACCGCGGGACACGTCTTCGACCTGCCGATGAGACCGGCTCTCGCCGCGATCTGCGGGCGCGACCGTACGGCGGTCGACGCCGCCGCGGCCCGGCACGGCTGGGCCGCGGCGGAGACCGACTGGCGGGCACTGATCGCCCGGGACGATGTGCAGCTGGTCGACATCTGCACCCCCGGCGACAGCCACGCGGAGATCGCCATCGCCGCCCTCGAAGCCGGCAAGCACGTGCTGTGCGAGAAGCCGCTCGCCAACACCGTCGCGGAGGCGGAGGCGATGGCGCACGCCGCGGAACTCGCCGCGGCCCGCGGCCAGGTGGCGATCGTGGGCTTCAACTACCGCAAGGTGCCCGCGATCTCCTACGCGCGCCGGCTGATCGCGGACGGCCGGCTCGGTGCCCTGCGGCACGTGCGGGCCACCTATCTCCAGGACTGGCTGGTGGACCCGAGGTCGCCGCTGACCTGGCGGCTCAAGCGCGAGCACGCCGGGTCCGGCGCGCTGGGCGACCTCGGTGCGCACATCGTCGACCTCGCCCAGTACCTGGCGGGGGAGCCGCTGACCGGGGTGTCGGCCGTCACCGAGACCTTCGTACGGGAGCGGCCTCTGCCGGCCGGCGCTCCGGCGGGACTCTCCGCGGCCGCGGACACCTCCGGCCACGGGGCGGTGACCGTGGACGACGCCGCGCTGTTCACCGGCCGGCTCGCCTCCGGAGCACTGGCCTCCTTCGAGGCGACCCGGATGGCGGCGGGCCGCAAGAACGCGCTGCGGCTGGAGATCAACGGGGAACTGGGCTCGCTCGCCTTCGATCTGGAGCGGCTCAACGAACTGTCCTTCCACGACCACACGGAGCCGGCCGTCACGGCGGGCTTCCGGCGCATCCTCGTCACCGAACCCCAGCACCCCTATCTGGAGGCGTGGTGGCCGCCGGGCCACGCCCTCGGCTACGAGCACACCTTCGTCCACCAGGCCCGTGACGTGGTCCGCACGATCGCGGACGGGTCGGCCCCCGTGCCCTCCTTCGCCGACGGACTCCAGGTGCAGCGGGTGCTCGCGGCCGTGGAGGAGAGCGCCCAGAAGAACTCCGTACACACCCCGGTCCCGTTCTAGGAGGTTCCGCGCATGCCCCGCCCCTTCACCCTGTTCACCGGTCAGTGGGCAGACCTCCCGCTGGAGGAGGTCTGCCGGTACGCCCGGGACTTCGGTTACGACGGACTCGAACTCGCCTGCTGGGGAGACCACTTCGAGGTCGACCGGGCGCTGTCCGAGCCCGGCTATCTGGACGGGCGGCGCCAGCTGCTCGACACGTACGGGCTCTCCTGCTTCGCCGTCTCCAACCACCTGGTCGGACAGGCGGTCTGCGACAGTCCGATCGACGAGCGGCACCAGGCCATCGTGCCCGCCCGCGTCTGGGGCGACGGCGAACCCGAGGGCGTACGCCGCCGGGCCGCCGAGGAGATCAAGAACACCGCCCGCGCCGCGGCGGCGTTCGGGGTCCGGACGGTCGTCGGCTTCACCGGTTCCTCGATCTGGCACCTCGTCGCGATGTTCCCGCCCGTCCCGCCGCACATGATCGAGCGGGGGTACGAGGACTTCGCGGAGCGCTGGAACCCGATCCTCGACGTCTTCGACGCGGAGGGCGTGCGCTTCGCCCACGAGGTGCACCCCAGCGAGATCGCGTACGACTACTGGACCACGCACCGCGCCCTTCAGGCCGTGGACCACCGGCCCGCCTTCGGCCTGAACTTCGACCCCAGCCACTTCGTCTGGCAGGACCTCGACCCGGTCGGATTCCTGTACGACTTCCGGGACCGGATCTACCACGTGGACTGCAAGGAGGCCCGCAAGCGCCTCGACGGGCGCAACGGGCGCCTCGGATCGCACCTGCCCTGGGGCGATCCCCGGCGCGGCTGGGACTTCGTCTCGGCCGGGCACGGCGACGTGCCGTGGGAGGACGTCTTCCGGATGCTCCGCTCCATCGGCTACGACGGGCCGGTCTCCGTCGAGTGGGAGGACGCCGGCATGGACCGGCTGACCGGCGCCCCGGAAGCGCTCGCCGCACTGAAGCGGTTCGACTTCGACCCGCCCTCGGCCTCCTTCGACGCGGCCTTCGGCGGCAACGGCTGACCCGTCCCCGAGGGCTCCACCCGGCCGGTGACCAGCTGGCCGCGGGGCGGAGCACTCGGGGGACCTGCCCCGTACAACCCGGCGGCACGCCCGCCACCGGGTCGGTCCGGGCTGCCCTGAACGGGCTTTGTCCTGTCGCGGGAAGAAGCCCGACTTCACTCCCGCACAAGGGCTTTCCGTCCGGGAAGAACAGGTCTACCGTCCCCCACGTGTACACCACATGACTCGCGTCACCGGAGTCCCGCCGGATTCCGGATGACGAGCGCGCGGCAGTCCCCGCGCGGCACGGCATGGCACCACCCGCCCGTACAACCGGCACTCTCCGGAGGACATTCGTGCACCGAACCAGAAAGCGGCTCCGCGTACACAAAACCCTCGCCCTGTTCACCGGCGGACTCCTCGCCGCCGCGACCCTGACCCTGGGGTCCGCGCCAGGAGCCACCGCCGACCCCGGCGCGCAGGCCGCACCGGACGCCGCGGCGGAGGACTTCCAGCAGGTCACCCTCGCCAAGGGCGCCGCCGAGACCGGCGAGCCCATGTCGCTCGCGGTCCTGCCGGACCGCAGCGTGCTGCACACCTCGCGCAGCGGCGAGCTGCGGATCACCGACAGCGCGGGCAACACCCGGATATCCGGCACCCTCCCCGTGTACTCGCACGACGAGGAAGGGCTCCAGGGCGTCGGTGTCGACCCGGACTTCGCCGAGAACCGGGCCATCTACCTCTTCTACGCACCCCCGATGAACACCCCCGCCGGCGACGCCCCGGAGAACGGGACCGCCGCGGACTTCGCCCGGTTCGACGGGGTGAACCGGCTCTCCCGGTTCGTCCTGAAGGCGGACGGCACCCTGGACACGGCCAGCGAGAAGAAGGTCCTGGACGTACCCACCTCGCGCGGCATGTGCTGCCACGTGGGCGGCGACATCGACTTCGACGCGCAGGGCAACCTGTACCTGTCGACGGGTGACGACTCCAACCCCTTCGCCTCCGACGGCTTCACGCCGATCGACGACCGTCCCGACCGCAACCCGGCGTTCGACGCGCGCCGCACCTCGGGCAACACCAATGACCTGCGGGGCAAGATCCTGCGCATCAAGGTCGCCGACGACGGGACGTACACCGTCCCCGAGGGCAACCTGTTCGCCCCGGGCACCGCGAAGACCCGCCCGGAGATCTACGCGATGGGCTTCCGCAACCCGTTCCGCTTCACCGTCGACAAGCCCACCGGCATCGTGTACGTCGGTGACTACGGCCCCGACGCGGGTGCCGCCGACCCCGGGCGCGGACCCTCCGGACAGGTCGAGTTCGCCCGGGTGACGAAGGCCGGGAACTTCGGCTGGCCCTACTGCGTCGGCGACAACAAGCCGTACATCGACTACGACTTCGCGACGAAGACCTCGGGCGCGGCCTTCGACTGCGCCGCCCCGAAGAACGAGTCGGCGCACAACACCGGTCTCGTCGACCTTCCCCCGGCCCAGGCCGCCTGGATCCCGTACGACGGCGGCTCGGTCCCCGAGTTCGGCTCCGGCTCGGAGTCGCCCATGGGCGGCCCCGTCTACCGCTACGACGCGGCCCTCGACTCGCCGGTGAAGTTCCCCGAGGCCTACGACGGCGACTTCTTCGCCGGAGAGTTCGGCCGCAAGTGGATCAAGCGCATCGAGCAGGACGGCGAGGGCGCGGTCCAGTCGGTCAACGACATCCCGTGGAGCGGCACGCAGGTCATGGACATGGCCTTCGGTCCGGACGGCGCGCTGTACGTCCTCGACTACGGACTCGCCTGGTTCGGCGGTGACGAGAACTCCGCGCTCTACCGCATCGAGAACGCCACCGGAGGCCGCTCGCCCATCGCCGAGGCCTCGGTGAACAGGACCTCGGGCACCGCCCCGCTGAAGGCGAAGTTCTCCTCGGCGGGCACCGCCGACGGCGACGGCGACGCCCTCACCTACGCCTGGGACTTCGGCGACGGCGGGAAGTCCACGGCGGCCGACCCCTCGTACACGTACAAGAAGAACGGTACGTACACCGCCACCCTCACCGCGAAGGACCCCTCGGGCCGCACCGGTTCGGCCAGCGTCCATGTGACGGTCGGCAACACCGCGCCGACCGTGGACATGGTGTTCCCCTCGGACGGCCAGCAGTTCGAGTTCGGTGACGAGGTGCCGTTCAAGGTGAACGTCACCGATCCCGAGGACGGGGCCATCGACTGCACCAAGGTCGAGGTCAAGTTCACGCTCGGCCACGACAGCCACGGCCACGACATCACCACCGAGCACGGCTGCGAAGGCACCATCAAGACGGCGATGGAGGGCGGCCACGACCCCAACGCCAATATCTACGGCGGCATCTCGGCCTCCTACACCGACGGCGGAGGCGGCGGCCAGGCCGCTCTGACCGGCCGTGACCAGGCGCAGCTCCAGCCCAAGCACCGTCAGGCCGAGCACTTCGGCGCCTCGTCGGGCGTCAAGACGTACGACAAGGCGAGCGCCCGGGGCGGCAAGACGGTCGGCGACATCCACAACGACGACTGGATCTCGTTCAAGCCGTACATCCTGGCCGGCACCACCAAGCTCACCGCACGCGTCTCCTCCGACGGCGCGGGCGGCTTCCTGGAGGTCCGGGCCGGATCGGCGACCGGCAAGATCCTGGGCTCCGCACCGGTACCGGTGACCGGCGGCTGGGACACCTTCCAGGACATCGACGTACCCCTGCGCGGGGCACCGAAGAAGGCCACCGAACTCTTCCTGGTCTTCAAGGGCGGCGCCGGAGCGCTCTACGACGTCGACGACTTCGAGCTCTCCAGCAGCGCCGTGGACAGGACCGCCAAGCGCGTCCTTGTCTTCTCCAAGACCGGCGGCTTCCGCCACGACTCGATCCCGGCCGGCATCACCGCCCTGAAGGAACTGGGCAAGGACAGCAACATCACCGTCGACTCCACCGAGGCGGCCGGCCAGTTCACCACCGCCAACCTGGCGCGCTACGACTCCGTCGTCTTCCTCTCCACCACCGGTGACGTCCTCAACGCCGAACAGCAGAAGGCGTTCGAGAACTACGTGGCCACCGGAGGCGGCTACATGGGCGTGCACGCCGCAGCCGACACCGAGTACGACTGGGAGTTCTACGGCGGACTGGTCGGCGCCTACTTCTCCTCCCACCCCCAGATCCAGCCCGCCACCGTCCGGGCCGAGGACCACGACCACCCCGCCACCGCCCATCTGGACGAGGCCTGGGACCGTACCGACGAGTGGTACAACTACCGCACCAACCCCCGGGACAAGGCCAATGTGCTGGCCACCCTGGACGAGACCACCTACACCGGCGGCACGATGAAGGGCGATCACCCGATCTCCTGGTGCCAGACCTACCAGGGCGGGCGCTCCTTCTACACCGGGCTCGGCCACACCAAGGAGTCCTACGCCGAACCGGCCTTCCGCCGGCACCTGCTGGGCGGACTGCGCTACGCCACCGGTCAGGTCAAGGCCGACTGCAAGCCCGACACCGGCTACCGCTCCCTCTTCAACGGCAAGACGCTCGAAGGCTGGAAGCAGGCGGGCCCCGGCACGTTCCGCGTCACCGACGGTGAACTTCGCTCCGAAGGGGGCATGGGCCTGCTGACCTACCAGGCCAAGGAGCTGAAGTCGTACTCCCTGAAGCTGGACTGGAAGATGGCGGGCGACGACAACTCCGGCATCTTCGTCGGCTTCCCGGAGTCCGACGACCCCTGGTCGGCGGTGAACAAGGGCTACGAGATCCAGATCGACGCCACGGACGCCGCCGACCGCACCACCGGCGCCGTCTACACCTTCAAGTCGGCCAACATCAAGGCCCGCGACCAGGTGCTGCGCCCGCCGGGCCAGTGGAACAGCTACGAGATCCGGGTCCAGGGCGAACGTCTCCAGGTCTTCCTCAACGGGGTGAAGATCAACGACTTCACCAACACCGATCCGGTACGCAGCCTGAAGGACGGCTACATCGGCCTCCAGAACCACGGAGCCGACGACCAGGTGTCCTTCCGCGACATCCAGCTCAAGGAGCTGCCCTCGACGTAGGGCGGCCACCTCTGCCGACGGCGGGCGGGGGAGGCTCACACACCTTCCCCCGCCCGTCGTCCTCCACCCCTCTTCATCCCCCCAGGGAGGCAGCCCCGTGACCGCACATGCCGTTCGTACCGGAGTCTGGTTCATCGGAGCACGCGGCTCCGTCGCCACCACCGCCACCACCGGCTGCGCCGCCATAGCGGCGGGGCTCCACCCGGCGACCGGCATGGTCACCGAGACACCACCCTTCGCGGACGCCGGACTGCCACCCCTGAACTCCCTCGTCTTCGGCGGCCACGACACCATCGACTGCCCCCTGCCCAAGCGGGCCGAGGCACTGGCCGCCGGAGACGTCATCCCGCACGGTCTGCCCTCCGCCGTCCGCGCCGAACTCACCGCGGCCGACGCGGAGATAAGGACCGGCGGACCGCTGCCCGGCGACACCCGCACCGACGAGGAACTCATCACGGCGTTCACCGCCGACCTCACCGACTTCACCCGCCGCAACGAACTGGCCCGCACGGTCGTCATCAACGTCTCCTCGACGGAACCCGCCCCCGGCGCGGACGACCCCGGGCTCCCCGCCAGCACCCTCTACGCCGCCGCCGCGCTCCGGGCCGGCTGCCCCTACGTCAACTTCACCCCCTCCACCGGACTGCACAGCCCCGCCCTCCGGAGCGCCGTCGACACCTGCGCGCTGCCCCACGCGGGCCGCGACGGCAAGACCGGGCAGACGCTGCTCCGTTCCGTGCTCGCCCCGATGTTCCTGCAGCGCGCCCTGCCCGTACGGGCCTGGTCCGGCACGAACCTGCTCGGCGGCGGGGACGGGGCGGCGCTGGCCGACCCGGCCGCGGCGGCCGCCAAGAACGCGGGCAAGGAACGCGTCCTGGCCGACACCTTCGGAACGGCCCCCGAGGGCGAGGTCCACATCGACGACGTCCCCGCGATGGGGGACTGGAAGACGGCCTGGGACCACATCGCCTTCGACGGCTTCCTCGGCTCCCGGATGATCCTGCAGACCATCTGGCAGGGCTGCGACTCCGCCCTGGCCGCACCGCTGGTCCTGGACCTGGCCAGACTGCTGGCCCGCGCCCACGAGGCCGGGCTGACGGGCCCGCGGCCGGAGCTGGGCTTCTACTTCAAGGACCCCGACGGCGGCGCCCCGGCAGCCCTGGCCGAGCAGTACGCGGCCCTGCTGGCCTTCGCCGGACGGCTGCGGGGGCAGCGGTGAAGTGGCGACTGCCGGGCGCCCCGGCAGCCCTGCTGACCGCGGTGACCGGACTGCGGTCCGCCGCTGCCGCGACCGCTGCCGGGGCCGTGCGCGCGGGTGGGACCACCGCGCCCGCAGACAGCCTGTCCGGTGCGGGCGGGACTGCGCCCGCACCGGACAGGCGTACGAGGCCACCCGGTGGCCGGGCCCGTGCGTGGGCGGAACTCCTGCGGGTGTCCGCACTGTTCACGGTGCCCGGCGACGCGCTGGCCGGCACGGCGGCGGCGGGACTGCGCCCCGGCCGGGGCACCGCGCTCGCGGTGGGCGCCTCGCTGTGCCTGTACGAGGCGGGGATGGCCCTGAACGACTGGGCGGACCGCGACGAGGACGCCGTGGACCGCCCGCACCGCCCGATCCCCTCGGGCCGGATCGCGCCCGCCGCGGCGCTGGGCGCGGCCGGTGCGCTGACGGCCGCCGGGCTGGCCCTCGCGGCCCGCGCGGGGCGCCCCGCGCTCCTGGTGGCATCGGGCCTCGCGGCCACGGTCTGGGCGTACGACCTGCGTCTGAAGCACACGAAGGCGGGCCCCGCGGCGATGGCCGCGGCACGCGGGCTCGATCTGCTCCTGGGCGCGACCGCGAGCGCGGGGGCGGCCGGCCACGTCGCCGGACGGGCCCGGGACACCGGTCCCCTCGCGGTGCCGCCGCACCCCGGTGCCACCGCACCGCGCCCCCTCGCCGCCGCCCGCTCCGCGGCGCCCGCCGCCGCGCTGCTCGGGGCACACACCTACGCCGTCACCGCCGTATCCCGCAACGAGGCACAGGGCGGATCCACCGCGGCGCCGCTCGCCGCGCTCGGCGCCACCGCGGCCTTCGGCCTCGCCGTGGCGGGCGGGCGCCACCGGTCCGGGGGACCGCCCCCGGCCCCCGGCCGATCCGGTCCGGGGGACCGCCCCGGCGGGCCGCCCCGCACCTCCCCGGCCCCCGGCTCCGTACCCGCCCCGGACCGGGTGCTCGCCGCCGCCCTCGCCGCCGCCTACCTCCGTACCGCCGCGCCACCCCTCCTGCACGCGGCCCTCAACCCGTCCCCGGCCCTCACCCAGCGCGCGGTCGGCGGCGGTATCCGGGCCATGATCCCGCTCCAGGCCGCACTGGCCGCACGGGCCGGGGCACCGGCCGCCGCACTCGCCGTCATGGGCCTCGTCCCCGTCGCCCGGAAGCTCGCACGGAAGGTGAGCCCCACATGACCCTCCACCTCGGCTACGGCACCAACGGGCTCACCGACCTCCGGCTCGACGACGCCCTCGCGCTCCTGGCCGACCTCGGATACGAGGGAGTCGGCCTGACGCTCGACCACATGCACCTCGACCCGCTCGCCCCGGACCTCGCCGCCCGCACCCGTCAGGTGCGACGCAGGCTGGACGCCCTGGGACTGCGCGTCACAGTCGAGACCGGTGCCCGCTACGTCCTCGATCCCCGCCGCAAGCACGGCCCCTCCCTCCTCGACCCGGACCCCGACGCCCGCGCGGCCCGCACCCGGCTGCTCGTGCGGGCCGTCGACGTGGCCGCCGGCCTCGGCGCGCACGCCGTGCACTGCTTCAGCGGAATCACCCCACCGGACACGGGGGAGGACACCGCCTGGAAACGGCTCGCCGAGGCGCTCACCCCCGTCCTCGAAGCCGCGGAGCGCGCGGGCGTCCCGCTCGCCGTCGAACCCGAACCCGGGCACCTCCTCGCCACGCTCGCCGACTTCCATCACCTCCGTACGCTCCTCGCAGACCCCGATCCCCTCGGACTGACCCTCGACATCGGCCACTGCCAGTGCCTGGAAGCGGCCTCGCCGGTGGAGTGCGTCCGCGAGTCCGCCCCCTGGCTCCGCCATGTCCAGATCGAGGACATGCGACGCGGCGTCCATGAACATCTCCCCTTCGGCGACGGCGAGATCGACTTCCCACCGGTGCTCGCCGCACTCGCCGAAGCGGACTACCGCGGCCTCACCGTCGTCGAACTGCCCCGCCACTCGCACGCGGGTCCCGAACTCGCCCGCACCTCAATCGACTTCCTCCGCGAGGCCATGGCGAAGGGAGCCACCCCGTGCTGAGGTCCCGCGAGGAACTGGAGGGCGAGCTGGGCGGCGCCGCCAGGGCCTGGCTCCACGAAGCGCTCGCCGAGGCCGCGCACGACGCCGCCACCGGCCGGACCCCGGACAGCGGCCCGTACACCGCACCGCCGCCCTGGGAACTGCGGTACGCCGCCGCGGGCCGGCACTGCGGACTCGAACACGCCGACTCCGTACGCTCCCTCCTCCTGACCGAGGCACGGGCCGGCCTGCCGTCCGTGACCCGGCTCTACGAGCAGGGCACCGCGGCGGAACGGCGGGCCGTCCTGCTCACCCTGCACCGGCTGACCCTCGGCGCCCTCGCCCTCCCGCTCGTCGAGGACGCCCTGCGCACCAACGACACCCGGCTGGTCGCCGCGGCCGTCGGCCCGTACGCGGCGGAACACCTCGACCCGCACGGCTGGCGGCACGCCGTTCTGAAATGCCTGTTCACCGAGGTCCCCGTCGAATCCGTCGCCGGACTCGGCCGCCGCGCCCGCGGCGACGCCGAACTCGCCCGCATGCTCGGCGACTTCGCCGCCGAACGCACCGCCGCCGGACGCCCCGTCCCCGCGGATCTGCGCACCGTCCTCGCCCTCGCACAGACCGCGGCCCCCGGGCCCTGTGCACCCGCCGCCCCCACGGAGGAGTCCTGATGCGCATCTTCGACCCCCACATCCACATGACGTCCCGGACCACCGACGACTACCGGGCGATGTACGACGCCGGGGTGCGCGCGCTCGTCGAACCCTCCTTCTGGCTCGGCCAGCCCCGCACCTCGCCCGCCAGCTTCTTCGACTACTTCGACGCCCTGCTCGGCTGGGAGCCCTTCCGCGCCGCCCAGTACGGCATCGCCCACCACTGCACACTCGCCCTCAACCCCAAGGAGGCGAACGACCCCCGCTGCACCCCCGTCCTGGACGCCCTGCCCCGCTACCTCGTCAAGGACTCCGTCGTCGCGGTCGGCGAGATCGGCTACGACTCCATGACCCCCGCCGAGGACACCGCCCTCGCCGCCCAGCTCCAGCTCGCCGCGGACCACGGACTGCCGGCCCTCGTGCACACCCCGCACCGCGACAAACTCGCCGGTCTGCACCGCACCATCGACGTCATCCGCGAATCGCACCTCTCCCCGGAGCATGTGCTGCTCGACCATCTCAACGAGACCACCGTCGCGGCGGCCGTCGACAGCGGCTGCTGGGCGGGCTTCTCCATCTACCCGGACACCAAGATGGACGAGGACCGGATGGTCACCATCCTCCGGAACCACGGCACCGAGAAGATCCTCGTCAACTCGGCCGCCGACTGGGGCCGCAGCGACCCGCTGAAGACCCGCAAGGTCGCCGACGCCATGCTGAAGGCCGGATTCACCGAGGACGACGTCGACCAGGTCCTCTGGCGCAACCCCGTCGCCTTCTACGGGCAGAGCGGCCGGCTCCAGCTCGACACCCCCGCCCCCGACCCGCTCCACGAGGGCAACTCCATCCTGCGCGGCGGGGAGTGAGGCGATGCGCTTCCGCCACCCCGACGGCTCCACCGTCCACCTCTCCTACTGCACCAACGTGCATCCCGCCGAAACGCTCGAAGGCGTCCGTGCCCAGCTGCGCGACCACAGCGAACCGGTGCGCAGACGCCTGGGCCGCGACCGTCTGGGCATCGGCCTCTGGCTCGCCCGGGACGCCGCGCGGGCGCTGATCAACGACCCCGCCGAACTGCGCTCGCTGCGCGCCGAACTGGACCGCCGCGGCCTCGAAGTCGTCACCCTCAACGGCTTCCCGTACGAGGGCTTCGGCGCCGAGGAGGTCAAGTACCGCGTCTACGCACCGGACTGGACCGACCCCGAGCGGCTCGCCCACACCACCGACCTCGCGCGCCTGCTCGCGGCCCTGCTCCCCGACGATGTCACCGAAGGCACCATCTCCACCCTGCCGATCGCCTGGCGCACCCCGTACGACGGGGACACCGCCGCGCCCGCCGCCGCGCGCAAGGCCCTCACCACCCTGGCCCAGCGCCTGGACGTCCTCGCCGAACTGACCGGCAAGTCGGTCCGGATCGGGCTGGAGCCGGAACCGGGCTGCACCGTGGAGACCACCGCCGACGCCATCACCCCGCTCACCGAGGTGGGCCACGACCGCATCGGCATCTGCGTCGACACCTGCCACCTCGCCACCTCCTTCGAGGACCCCGGCACCGCGCTGGCCGCCCTGGCCGCGGCCGGAGTGCCCGTCGTCAAGTCCCAGCTCTCCGCCGCCCTGCACGCGGAGCACCCGCACCTGCCCGACGTGCGCACGGCGCTCGCCGCCTTCGCCGAGCCCCGCTTCCTGCACCAGACCCGGACCCTCACCGCCACCGGGCTGCACGGCACCGACGACCTCGACGAGGCGCTGACCGGCCGGACCCTCCCCGACGGCACCCCGTGGCGCTCCCACTTCCACGTACCGCTGCACGCCCCGCCCGCGCCCCCGCTCACCTCCACCCTCCCCGTGCTCCGGGACACCCTCGCCCGGCTGGTCGGCGGCACACAGCCCCTGACCCGGCACCTGGAGGTCGAGACATACACCTGGCAGGCACTGCCCGCCGAGCTGCGGCCCCGCAACCGCACCCAGCTCGCCGACGGCATCGCCGCCGAACTCACCCTCGCCCGCGACCTCCTGGTCGACCTCGGCCTCAAGGAGCTGCCATGAGCACCCCCGCGAAGGACAGCGCCCCCACCCCGCTCCTCGTCATCGACGTCGTGGGCCTCACCCCCCAGCTCCTCGCCCACATGCCCAATCTCAGGGCCATGGCCGCGTCCGGTGCCCAGGCGCCGCTGTCCACCGTCCTGCCCGCCGTCACCTGCGCCGCCCAGTCCACCTTCCTCACCGGGACCACCCCCGACGAGCACGGCATCGTCGCCAACGGCTGGTACTTCCGCGAACTCGGTGACGTCCTGCTCTGGCGCCAGCACAACGGACTCGTCGAGGGCGACCGGCTCTGGGACGCCGCCCGCCGCGCCCACCCCGGCTACACCGTCGCCAACATCTGCTGGTGGTACGCGATGGGTGCCGACACCGACTACACGGTGACCCCGCGCCCCGTCTACTACGCCGACGGCCGCAAGGAACCCGACTGCTACACCCGGCCCCCGGCCCTCCACGACGAGCTCACCGACAAGCTCGGCACCTTCCCCCTCTTCCACTTCTGGGGGCCCGGGGCCGACCTCGTCTCCTCCCGGTGGATCATCGACGCCACCCGGCACGTCCTCGCCACCCGCACCCCCGATCTGGCCCTGTGCTACCTGCCCCACCTCGACTACGACCTCCAGCGCTACGGCCCCGACGACCCGCGCTCCCACCGGGCCGCAGCCGACCTCGACCGGGCCGTCGCCCCGCTGCTCGCCGACGCCCGCGCCGAAGGCCGCACCGTCGTCGCGCTCTCCGAGTACGGCATCACCCGCGTCGACCGCCCCGTCGACATCAACCGGGCCCTGCGCCGGGCGGGTCTGCTGGAGGTTTACACCCAGGACGGCATGGAGTACCTCGACCCGATGGCCTCCCGCGCCTTCGCCGTGGCCGACCACCAGATCGCCCACATCTACGTGCGCCGCCCCGAGGACCTCGAAGCGACCCGGGAAGCCCTCGCGGACCTGCCCGGCATCGAGCGGCTCCTGGACGACGAGGGCAAGAAGGCCCACCACCTGGACCACCCCCGCTCCGGCGAACTCGTCGCCGTCGCGGAGAAGGACGCCTGGTTCACGTACTACTACTGGCTCGACGACGCCCGCGCCCCCGACTTCGCACAGCTCGTCGAGATCCACCGCAAACCCGGCTACGACCCCGTCGAGCTCTTCATGGACCCCGAGGACCCCTACGTCCGGGTCAAGGCCGCAACGGCCCTCGCCCGCAAGAAGCTCGGCATGCGCTACCGCATGGCGGTCGTCCCGCTCGACCCCTCACCCATCCGGGGCAGCCACGGCCGCCTCCCCACGAGCGACGACGAAGGTCCGCTCATCCTCTGCTCCACCCCCCACGCCCTCCCCGGCCGGGTCCGGGCCACCGAGGTGAAGTCCCTGCTTCTCCGGCTCGCCGGACTGCACTGACAGTCCGCCGGACCCACTCATCCACCAGGTCTCATCAAGGGAGTCACACGACCATGAGCCGCACCCCCAAGGACGTCGAACTCGCGAGCAGACTCAGCCGCCGCAACATCCTGGGCGTCGCCGCGGGAGCCACCGCGGCCACCATCGTCGGCGCCGCCGGCGCCTCGGCCGACAGCCGGGTCCCGTCCGCCGCCGACGGCCCGGGCAAGGGCCACGACCACGGCCACGGCGGCCACGGCAGGGGCCGGGCCGTCCTGCCCCCCGGCCGTCTCGGCATCCAGCTCTACAGCCTCCGCGACAAGATCTCGTCACTGGGCTTCGCCCCCGTCTTCGCCGAGCTGGAGAGGTACGGGTACGACGAGATCGAGTTCGCCGGATACACCCAGGCCACGGGCGGTGCCCTCACCCTCGCCCAGCTGAGGCGGCTGGCCCGGGACCACGGGCTGAACCCCATCGGCAGCCACGTCGGCCACTCCGACGACAACAACCCGGGGGCGTACACCTTCGCCCAGAACCTCACCAAGGTCCTGGACGACGCCCAGGCACTCGGACTCAAGCACATCGGAACGCCCTCCGGCCCCTTCCGGTACGGCTCCACGGTGGACGGCTGGAAGCGCGTCGCCGAGGAGTTCAACACCTACGGCGCCGCCGCCCGCGAGCGCGGCATGAAGTTCTACCAGCACAACCACGCCGAGGAGTTCTCCTTCGCGACCGACAAGCCGGACGTACGCCTCTACGACGTCCTGCTCGCCGAGACCGATCCCGACCTGGTCTATCTGGAGATGGACATCTACTGGGCCTACTGCGCCCAGTTCCGGTTCTCCAGGAGGGCGGACGGCACCCCCGCCCCGCTGGACCCGCTCGCGTACGTCCTCAAGCACCCCGACCGATACCCCCTGTTCCACGTCAAGGACGGTGTCCGCGACGACACCGCGCGCGACGGCTACCGCATGTCGGACGTCGGCGACGGAGACATCGACTACCGGTCGTTCCTGTCCGAGGTCACCCATCGGACCCACCGGGGCCGCACCTACCACCACTGGCAGACCGAGCACGACAACCCGGCCGACTCGATGGCCTTCGCCCGCAGGTCCAGCGAGCACCTGCACTCGCTGCGCGAGGGACGCTGCGGGGACTGACGGCCGGGCGCACACACCGGCACACGGGCCGGTCCTCCCCGTACGCACGGGGAGGACCGGCCCGCCGCGAACCGCTCAGCCGGACCGCCCACCCGGCGGATCCGGCAGTCCCGGCCGCTTCAGGAACAGCGCGAGGAAGGCGGAGGCCACCCCGACGGACCCCGCGATGACGAACGCGCCCCTGTAGTCCCAGGCCCCCACGACCACGGCGCCCATCCCGGAGCCCACGAGCCCCGAGATCAGCTTGGAGCTGTAGACGATGCCGTAGTTCGACGCGTTGTGGTTCTCCCCGAAGTAGTCCGCGGTCATCGCCGCGAAGAGCGGGAAGATCGCGCCCCCGCCGAACCCGGAGACCATGGAGCAGAACAGGAAGAACGGCATGCTGCCCATCGACCCGGAGGCCAGCACCCCGAACTGGGCCGCGCCCAGCACCACACAGACGATGACCAGGGTGCTGCGACGCCCGCAGCGGTCGGAGATCCAGCCGATCACACCGCGCCCGGTCCCGTTGACGATGGCCTTCAGTGACATCGCGGTGGCCACGATCCCGCCCGTGAACCCCATGTCCTTGCCGAACGGCACCTGGAAGGCGATGCCGAAGATGTTGATGCCCGCCGTGCAGAGCAGGCAGAACCACATCATCCACATCACCGGCGTACGGGCGGCCTCCCGCGGGGTGTACTGCTTCACGGCCGGCGGGTTCCTCTCCAGCGCACGCCTGATCCGCGGATCGTCCGACACCGTCAGCGGGTCGACATGGCCGGGCCACCAGTACTTCGGCGGGTCCCGGAAGAACCAGCCGGCGACGGCGACGACCAGAGCGCAGATCACCCCGGCCGTCACGAGAACCGTCCGGTAGTTGCTCAGCGCCAGACCGGACGTGAAGACGAAGACGAACGGCACCGAGCCGTAGGCGAAACCGCCGTTGACCATGCCGGTCTTGCCGCCCTTGCGCTCCGGATACCACTTGCCGACCATGTTCACGCAGGTCGCGTAGACCAGACCGGCTCCGATACCGCTGCACGCCCCGAAGCCCAGATACGCCCACAGGACACCGGGGGCGTACGCGAGCGAGACATAGCCGAGCAGGGTGCCCAGGGCGCCCAGCATCATCGCGTACCGGGCGGGCAGCCGCCCGCTCTCGCGCAACTGCCCGGCCGGGAAGGCGATGGCGGCCTGGAAGAACACCCAGACCCCCATCAGCCAGAAGATGTGTCCGCTGCTCCACAGATGTGCCTCGTGCAGGGTGTCCTCGGCGGATGTGAAGGCGTACTCCGAGGAACTGATGCCCATCATCCCGATCCAGGGGAACAGCACCATGGTCCAGCGCGGCCGGCCCAGGATGCTCCGGTCGCTCCGGCCGATCCGGTAGACGCGCCCGTTGCGGTCCGTGACTTCCCGGTACGGGACGGGCGTGGTGATCCCGGTGGTCCTCATGCCGCAGCGGCCCCCCTCGCGTCGGAAACTCCCGGCCGGCGTCCCCTGTCCGACGCCCTTCGCCCGCGAGCGCGGCCGGCCGCCCGGCCACCGCCCCCGGCACACCGGTGTGCTCCGGGGCACACCGCGCTCACAGCAGACCCGCCGCGCGCGCCCACCGGTACTTCGCCCCGAGCACGGCGACCGGCGTCTCCGTGGTGTACGGGTAGGCGACGACCCCCCGTTCGTAGAGATACGCGCAGGCCTCCTCGACCTCCGTGTCACCGGCCAGCGACGCCACCACCGGCTTCTCGATCCCGCGCTCCCGGAACTCCCGCACCACCCTGGCCGTCAGCTCCGCGAAGACCATCGGGGGAGTGACGACGGTGTGCCAGTAGCCCAGCACCAGCGCGTGGACGCGCGGATCCTCCATCCCCAGCCGGATCGTCGCCCCGTACGTGGACGGGGGCTCCCCGCCCGTGATGTCGACCGGGTTCCCGGCCGCCCCGAACGGTGGGATGAACGCCCGGAACGCCGCGTCCAGATCCGGCGGGATCTCCATCAGGGACAGCCCGTTGTCCACGACCGCGTCCGACAGGAGCACCCCGGAGCCGCCCGCCCCGGTGATGACGAGGACGTTGTCGCCCCGCGGCACCGGCAGGACGGGCAGGGCCCGCGCGTACTCCAGCATGTCGCGCAGCCCCGGCGCCCGGATCACCCCGGCCTGCCGCAGGATGTCGTCGTACACCGCGTCGTCACCGGCCAGCGCGCCCGTGTGCGAACCCGCGGCCCGCGCGCCCGCGCCGGTCCGGCCCGCCTTCAGCACCACGACCGGCTTCTTCGGCACGGTCGCCCGCGCCGCCTCCACGAACGCGCGCCCGTCCTTGAGATCCTCCAGATGCATCGCGACGCACCGGGTGCGCGGGTCCTCGCCGAACCAGGTCAGCAGGTCGTCCTCGTCGAGGTCCGCCTTGTTGCCGAGCCCGACGATCGCCGAGACCCCCATCCCCGTCGAACGGGCGAAACCCAGGACGGCCATCCCGATGCCGCCGGACTGCGAGGTTAGTGCCACCCCGCCCCTGACGTCGTACGGCGTGCAGAACGTCGCGCACAGGCTGTGCCAGGGGGAGTAGTAGCCGTAGATGTTCGGCCCGAGCAGCCGCAGGCCGAAGCGCTCGCCGATCGCCACGATCTCCTCCTGCAGACCCGGTTCACCGGCCTCGGCGAACCCCGAGGGGATGAGCACGGCATTCGGTATCCCCTTGCGCCCCACCGCTTCGAGCGCCGGGGCCACGAGCCCGGCGGGGATCGCGAAGACCGCCACATCCACCTCGCCGGGAATGTCCGTGACACTCCGGTACGCCTTGCGGCCCAGAATGTCGCCGCCCTTCGGATTCACCGGGTGGATCTCACCGGCGAAGCCCCCGTCGACGAGGTTGCGCATCACCGAATTGCCGATCTTCCCCCGCTCTTCGGAGGCACCGATGACGGCGACCGAACGGGGCTCCATCAGCCTGCGCATCGACGCCAGGATCTCCTCGCGGCCGTGGCGGCGCCGGACCTTCGCGCTCTCCCGCGACAACAGCACCCGGACGTCCGCGGCGACGGCACCCTCCGGCGTGGCGATCACGGGATTGAGGTCCATCTCCGCGATCTCCGGGAAGTCGGTGACCAGCAGGGAGACCCGCCGGATCTGCTCCGCCAGCGCCCACCGGTCCACCGGCGGCGCGCCGCGCACGCCGCGCAGGATCTCCGCGGCGCCGATCGAGTCGAGCATCGACCGCGCCTCGCCCGCGGTGACCGGTGCCAGCCGGAAGGTGACGTCCTTGAGGACCTCCACCAGCACACCGCCGAGACCGAACGCCACGACCTTCCCGAACGCCGGATCGGTGACCGCCCCGATGACGACCTCCCGACCGGGCCCCACGAGCCGCTGCACCTGGACCCCGTCGATCCGGGCGCCGGGCGCGAAGGACTCCGCGTTCCCGATGATCCGGCGGAAGGCGGACCGTACCTCCGCCGCGCCCGACACCCCGGTCACGACCCCGCCCGCATCCGTCTTGTGCGGGATGCCGCGAGAGACGATCTTCAGCACGACGGACCCGCCGAGCCGCTCCGCGCACGCCACGGCCTCGTCGGCGTCCCGCGCCGTGGCCTCGTCCGGCACCGCGATTCCGTACGCCTTCGCGAGGACCCCGCCCTCCGGGGCGGTGAGCGCGGTGCGGCCCTCGGCCCTGACCGCTTCGAGCAGCGCCCGGACCCGCTCACGGCCCTCCGGTTCCACCGGTCCTTCCACGGTCAGATCACCCCGTCCGTCTTGAGGGCCCGTAACTCCTCGGCTCCGATGCCCAGTTCACCGCTGTACACCTGCGCGTTGTGCTCGCCGAGCAGCGGGGAGGCGACCACGTCGACCGGGGAGTCGGAGAGCTTCAGCGGGCTGCCGACCGTGGTGAACGTGCCGCGCTCGGGGTGCTCGACGCGTACGACCATCCCGTTGGCGACGAGCGACTCGTCCTCGACGATCTCCTTGGTGGACAGGATCGGACCGCAGGGGATCCCGTGCGCGTTGAGCCGCTCCAGCACCTCCCACTTGGGGAGCGTGGCGGACCATTCCTCGATCAGCTGGAACATCTTGCCGAGCTTCGGCAGCCGGGACTCCGGCGTCGCCCAGCCGGGATCGTCCGCCAGTTCCGGCCGGCCGATCAGCGCGGACAGCGGCCGCCAGCCGGCCGGCTGCACGATGACGTACACATAGTCGTTGGGCCCGCCCGGCGAGCACCTCACCGCCCATCCCGGCTGTCCGCCGCCGCTGGCGTTGCCGCTGCGCGGCACCTCGGCGGCCCCGGCGGTGCCCCGGGCGTTCGGGTACTCGGCGAGCGGTCCGTGCGCCAGGCGCTGCTGGTCGCGCACTTTCACCCGGCACAGGTTGAGCACGGCGTGCTGCATCGCCACATTGACGCGCTGCCCGCGCCCGGTCCGCTCCCGCTGGAACAGGGCGGCGAGAATCCCGGCCACCGCGTGGACGCCGGTGCCCGAGTCCCCGATCTGCGCACCCGTGGCGACCGGCGGCCCGTCCTCGAACCCGGTGGTGGACATCGAGCCGCCCATCGCCTGCGCGACGACCTCGTACGCCTTGAAACCGGTGTACGGGCCCTCGCCGAACCCCTTGATGGAGGCGTAGACGATCCTGGGGTTGATCTCCCGTATCCGCTCCCAGGTGAACCCCATGCGGTCGACGGCACCGGGGCCGAAGTTCTCCACCATCACATCGCTGCGCCGGACCAGTTCGGCCAGGATCTCCCTGCCGCGCTCGCTCTTCGTGTTGAGGGTGATGCTCCGTTTGTTGCAGTTGAGCATCGTGAAGTAGAGCGAGTCGACGTCCGGCAGATCGCGCAGCTGCCGGCGGGTGATGTCACCGCCCGGTGCCTCCAGCTTCACCACGTCCGCACCGAGCCAGGCGAGCAGCTGGGTGGCGGAGGGACCGGACTGCACATGCGTCATGTCGAGGACGCGCACGCCCTCCAGAGCTTTGGTCATGCGGAAGGCCCCTTCGCTACTTGTACATGGTCTGGTTCATCGTTCCGGGGGCGTACGCGTCGGGGTCCACCCAGACGTTGATCAGCGACGGGAGTCCGGATTCGCGGGCCCGCCGGAGCGCGGGGGCGATGTCGGCGGGGTCGCGCACCTCCTCGCCGTAGCCGCCCAGCATCCGGGCGAACCTGTCGTAGTGGACGTCACCGAGGGTGTTGCCGACCCGCTGGCGCGCCTCGCCGTACCTGGCCCTCTGGCCGTAACGGATCTGGTTCATCGAGGAGTTGTTGCCGACGATGCCGACGAAGGGGAGGTTGTAGCGCACCAGCGTCTCGAAGTCCCAGCCGGTGAGGGAGAACGCGCCGTCGCCGAAGAGCGCCACGACCTCCTTGTCGGGCCTGGCCTGCTTGGCGGCCAGGACGAACGGCACACCGACGCCGAGCGTGCCGAGCGGGCCGGGGTCCATCCAGTGGCCGGGGGTGCGGGGCTGCACCACCTGACCGGAGAAGGTGACGATGTCGCCGCCGTCGCCGATGTAGATGGAGTCCTCGGTGAGGAAGTCGTTGATCTCGCCGACCAGCCGGTACGGATGGATGGGGGAGGCGTCGGAGCGGAGCTGCGGCAGCCGCTTGTGGATCGCGGCCCGCTCGGCGGCGCGCAGCTCCTCCAGCCACGCCCTGCGGCGGACGGACCCGCCGTCGATCCGTCCGCCCGCCGCCTCGGTCACCGCCTTCAGCACCAGCGAGGCATCACCGACGATGCCCAGGTCGATGTCGCGGTTCCTGCCCACGGTGCGGTAGTCGAGGTCGATCTGGACGACGGCCGCCCCGGGCGAGAGCCGTTTGCCGTAGCCCATCCTGAAGTCGAACGGCGTGCCCACGATCACGATCAGATCGGCGTGGGAGAACGCGTGGCGCCGCGAGAGCTGGAAGTGGTGGGGGTCGCCCGGCGGCAGGGTGCCGCGCCCCGCCCCGTTCATGTACGCGGGGATGTTCAAGGTCCGTACGAGCTCGACGGCCCGGTCCGTGGCCCGTGTCGTCCAGACCTGGCCGCCCAGCAGGATCGCCGGTCTGTCGGCGTGCACGAGGAGATCGGCGAGCTTCTCGATGGCGGCGGGGTCGCCCGCGCTCCGGGTGGAGGCCCGGTACCGCCCGGCCCCGGGCACCCGTGCCTCGCCCACCGGCACCCTGGCGTCGAGGACGTCGCGCGGGATCTCCAGGAAGGACGGTCCGGGCGCGCCGTGGTAGCACTCCCGGAAGGCCATCGAGACCATGTCCGCCGCGCGCGCGGTGTGCGGCACGGTGGCCGCGAACTTGGTGATGGGCGTCATCATGTCGACGTGCGGAAGGTCCTGGAGGGATCCCATCTTGTGCTGGGTGTGCGCCCCCTGACCGCCGATCAGCAGCATGGGCGACTCGGCGCGGAAGGCGTTCGCGACACCCGTGACGGCATCGGTCGTGCCCGGCCCGGCGGTGACGACGGCGCAGCCCGGCTTCCCGGTGATCCGGGCGTAGCCGTCGGCGGCGTGGGCGGCGACCTGCTCGTGCCGTACGTCGACGACGTCGATGCCCTCGTCGACGCACCCGTCGTAGATGTCGATGATGTGGCCGCCGCAGAGGGTGTAGATGCGCTCGACCCCCTCGGCCTTGAGCGCTCTGGCGACCAAGTGCCCACCGGAGACGAGTTCCTGACCGCCGCGGTCGTCATGGCTGTCCTCGGGCATGGCGATGACCTGTCCCTTCGTGGGGGAACGCGGGAGCCGCTGTGCCGCTCTCGCGGTATATTGCATACAGTCGACGAATACTGTATGAGGCCGTTATCCCGCATCCGCCGGGCGGTGTCCAGAGGGCGGGCGGCAATTCGGCCACCGCCGCGCGACGCGGCGGAGCGGCCGGTCCGGACCCCGTCCGGCCGGGCGCCCGGCGGGCTCCCTCAGCCGATCCCCTGATGGTCCGGGAGCAGTGCGAACGCCCGCTCCGCGGCCTCGGGCGCCGAGCGCTCCACCGCCTGTGCCAGCAGCGCGCGGTGCCTGAGCAGGGGCTTCCTCCGGTCGGCGGGAGCGAGCAGCAGAAGATCGTCGATGCCGGCCAGCAGCCGTCGGGACACCTGCGGGGTGTCCGTCGAGCACCGCCGGATCTCCTCGAACGCGAGGTCCACCAGATCCGTCCACTCCGGCACGTCCTGGACGAGCCGCACGTGCCCCGCGCCGTCCCGGTGGTGCACGGCGCCGAGCGGCAGGTGGACCACGGCCGCGAGGAACTGCACGACGCGGTCGAGGCACTGCACGGCGGTGGTCGGGTCGTTCACGGCGGCCGACAGGGCCCGCAGCGCGATGTCCGAAAGCTGTCGCAGTCCGAACGCGAGGTCCTGGTGCGGGGTGCGCTCCACCCCGACCGACACCGTGTACGCCAGCGCGTGCCGGGGCGGCGCGGCACCGCCGTGGACGGCCAGGACCGGAGTCCCCGGCACCACGAAATCCCCGATCCGCGGGATGAGCCGCAGGACGATGCCCTGTCGCCGCGCGGCCCGCACCAGCCGCGCCACGTTCACATCCCGCAGGACCCCCGCCCGCCCCGTGTGCATCACCCGCGTGGTCTCCGGCGCGAGGGGTTCCCCGGACAGGGGCCCGCGGGGCATCCGCCGGAGCACCCGCAGCGCCTCGCGCGTGATCCGGTCGGTGACCGGGCCCACCTGCATGAGCCGCAGGGTGGCCGACACATAGGCGATGAAGAGCAGCAGGCTCAGCCCGACCATCGCCAGTGTCAGCATGCTCTGCACCAGTGGCACGGAGGTCACCCGGCGGGGGTCGGCCTCGCTCTCGTACGAGGTCAGGACCAGCAGGGAGAACAGGAACGTCGCCAGGAACACCGTCAGGGTGAGCTTGCTGATCCGGCTCCTGACGAAGATCCGCACCACCCGGGGCGTGAGCTGCCCGCTCGCCATCTGCACGGCCACCAGCGAGATGCTGAAGACGACACCGATGAAGGTCATCATCGCCGAGCTGATGGTGGTGACGATCGTCTTCGCGTCCTGCGCGAACGACATCAGGTCGCCCAGCTCGGTGTACGCCCGCTCGTCGCGGAGGTGCGCGACGATCTCCGTGTCCAGCGAGGAGGCGGCCCACCACAGGGCGAAGACGCCCACGAGCCCCAGGGTCGGCGCGAACCAGAACGTGTCGCGCAGATGCTCGCGCAGGGGGGACAGTGCGAGGGGCCTTCGGTAGCCGCGATCACTCATGAACGCGAAGGTAACGGCGCCGGCCCCGCGTGCGGCGGACATCGGCGGGCAACCGGCAAGCCGCACGGCGCACACGGCCGGGGTGACCTTCCGTGACTGCCTGGTGACGGAACGGCCCGAGCGTGCCCCGAAGGCCCGCGGCACCGCACTGACCACCGGATATGCAGGTGAGAGGCGCGCCAAACCCCTGGTATTGTTTTCTTTGTCGCCGCGGGGAACACACCGCGAACGGCAGACACCTTGTCCGGGTGGCGGAATGGCAGACGCGCTAGCTTGAGGTGCTAGTGCCCTTTATCGGGCGTGGGGGTTCAAGTCCCCCCTCGGACACCAGCAGGAGACCCCAGTTCATCTGGGGTCTTTTCGCGTTCCGGGGCCACCCCGGGCGTCCCGGCGCTCGCGGGCGAGTTCGCCCACCCGGGCGCGGACGACGAACCAGCCGCCGACCAGTGCGGCCGCGATCAGTGGCAGGAGCGTCACGGTGGTGCGGCCCACCCCGCCGCCCCACCACATCAGAAGGGCGACGCAGAGCAGGAAGAGCAGGGTGACGAGCTGGGTGTACGGGGCCCAGGGCAGCCGGTACGAGGGGCGTGTGACGCGGCCGTCCAGTGAGCGGTGCCAGAACAGCAGGGAGCAGAGCATGATCATGCCCCAGGTGCCGAGGATGCCGATCGACGCGAAGTTGAGGACGATCTCGAACGCCTGCCCGGGCATGACGTAGTTCAGCCCGACACCGAGGACACCGAAACCCGCGGTCAGCAGAATGCCGCCGTAGGGCACCCGGCCCTTGTTCATCCGGCCGGTGAACGCGGGCGCGGAGCCCGCCAGGGCCATGGACCGCAGGATGCGGCCGGTGGAGTACAGGCCGGAGTTCAGACTCGACAGGGCCGCGGTCAGGACGACCAGGTTCATCACACCGGCCGCCGCCGGAACACCCAGTCCGTCCATGACCGTGACGAACGGACTCCGGTCGGCCGAGTACGAGGTGTAGGGCAGCAGCAGGGCGAGCAGGACCACCGAGCCGACGTAGAACAGACCGACGCGCCACATGATCGAGTTGATCGCCCCGGGCATGATCCTCTCGGGCTCGCGGGTCTCGCCCGCCGCGACGCCGCACAGTTCGACGGAGGCGTACGCGAAGACGACCCCCTGGATCACCAGCAGCATCGGGAGCATGCCGACGGGGAAGATCCCGCCGTTGCCGGAGACGGTGGCGAATCCCGGGGTGTGGCCGTCCACCGGGTGCCGGGTGACCACCAGGACGATGCCGATCAGCATGAAGGCGACCAGGGCGGTGACCTTGACGATCGCGAACCAGAACTCCATCTCACCGAAGTACCTCACCGAGATGAGATTGGCGGCCAGGACGACGGCGAGGGCGGTCAGGGCGAGCATCCACTGCGGGATGTCGCTGAACACGCCCCAGAAATGCGCGTAGGTGGCGGCCGCGGTGATATCGGCGACCGCTGTGGTCGACCAGTTCAGGAAGTACAGCCAGCCGGCCGCGAAAGCGCCCTTCTCGCCCATGAACTCACGGGCGTACGAGACGAAGGCGCCGGAGGAGGGGCGGTACAGGACGAGTTCACCGAGCGCGCGGACGACGAGGAACGCGAAGACCCCGCAGACCGCGTAGGCGAGGGCGAGGGAGGGGCCCGCCCCGGCCAGCCGCCCGCCCGCGCCCAGGAACAGTCCCGTGCCGATCGCGCCGCCGATGGCGATCATGTTGATGTGGCGGGAGGTGAGGTCCTTGCTGTACCCGGCGTCGCCGGCGTCCACATGGGGGGAGCCGCCCGCCGCCGGTGGGGCGGCGGACGGACCGGCCGCGGGGGTGCGGTCATCCATGGACAGGATCCGCCTTCGTGAGGGGAGGGTTGGCGTTCCCGGCCAGGTCCGGCGTGGGGTCGTCACCGTGGCGGGCCCGATGGCTTCGGGCCGGGGAATCCTGTGATTCTGGCAGTGCGCCATGCCGTCGAGGAGTCGATCCGTGGCACTTCCGAGGTTGTGCAGAGGTGAAGCAAGGCGATGGTCACACCGGGGTGCGCCGGAGTGCGGCTATGCCCCGGCGACCAGTTCGGCCAGTGCCGCAGCCAGTTCGCGCAGGCCCGGACCGGCGGCGCCGCCCGGCTCGGACATATAGACATCGCGCCGGATCTCGATCATCAGCGCGCTGACCCGCGGGTCCTTCCCGTAGTGCTTCAGCGGTACATAGGTACCGGGGAAGGGACTGTCGAGCCCCGTCCCGCCGAATCCGGCGAACGCCGACTCGGCGCGGGCCAGCAGCTCCGGCGGGGTGTGGAAACCGTCGGTCCCCAGGCAGACCGGCGGGCGCGGTCCCTCGCCGTGGAGCTCGTAGGGGAGCGGTGCGCTCGGGTACGAGTGGACATCGATCACGACGGCGCGCCCCGCGTCGGCCAGGCGCGCGTCGACCGCCGCGGTCATCGCCTCCGCGTACGGGTGGAAGTAACGGTCGATCAGGGGCTGGGGATCCATGCCGCGCGGGCGCAGCCGCTCGCGGTGCGTGGTGTGGGTGTAGACGGCGCCCATGCCCACGGCCAGCATCTCCTCCCGATCGTCCGGGAACCGTTCCGGATCCACCACGAGCCGGGAGAGACCGTTGACGAACCGCCACGGGGTGAGCGCGCAGCCCGCCGCGGCCCGCGCCGCCAGCTCCGCCGTGTGGGAGTCGGTGATGTGGTCGAGTTCCCGCTCCAGGGCGGCCCGGTCCAGGACGATTCCGTCCCGGACACTCGGCGGCAGCACCCGCGAGGAGTGCGGTACGTGCAGCAGCACGGGTGACCCGGCCGCTCCGGGGATCAGGTCGAACGGGTGGGGAGCGCCCATGGGGAGGTTCCTTCGGCGGGACGGCAGGCGGACGGCGGCGAGGAGCCCGCCCGTGCGGGCCGGTCCTCGCCTCCGTCCGATTGTCCTCCGGAGGGGTTACCGGCCCGAAGCGACCACCGGGTAGTGGTCGGAGAGGTTGGTGTAGGTGTAGTCCTTGCCCCAGCTGGAGACGGTCCAGGGCGCGCTCCGCTCCTCGACCACCTCGTTCGTCCACCCGGAGGGCTTCGCGTGCCCGGCGCGGTGCAGGACGTGGTCGAGGTCCTCCCGGGGGTCGTCGGGGTAGCGCTCGGAGGCGATCGAGTTGTCCCTGGTGTCGAAGGAGTACGGGTGCCCGGTCCGTGCGTCGGCGGCGGTGAGCCCGGCGTCGGTGAGCAGTGAGGCGTACTCGGAGGAGTGGAAGTCGACGTTGAAGTCGCCTGCCACGATGACCTGTTCGGAGGCGGGGATCCGCTTGGCGTCGAGGAAGGCGTCGATCTCCTTGAACTGCCGGCTGCGCATCTGCGCCGCCTGTCCCGCCGTGCACCCGGGGTCCGTCGACTGGGCGTGGGTGCCGACGATGTGGACGGGGGTGCCGTTCACGTCCAGCTCGGCGTAGGCGAAGCCCTTGTTGGAGAACCAGTCGCCGCCGCAGGCGTCCTTGAACACGTACTGCTCCTTGCGGACGATCGGCCAGGTGCTCAGCACGCTCACCCCGCCGTCCTCCGGTGTGGTGGCCGAGTACGATCCGCCGGTCGCGTCCCAGCCGCTCTTGCTCCGGCCCACCACCGGGGTCTGGTACGGGTACTGGGCGGACGCGTTGCGCAGCAGGGCGTCGGAGGCCGAGTTGTCGAACGCCTCCTGGAGCACGACGACGTCGTTGCCCCGGAAGAACGAGGTCTTCGGTATCTCCGCCGCCCGGTGGTCCTGGCCCCAGTTGGGGTACAGGGCCTTGCTGAAGATGAACGCGTTGTAGGACAGCACCCGCAGTGACGGCGTTTCGGCGGCGGCTGCCTGCGGGGTGCCGACCGCCAGAGTGACGGCGGTGAGCGCGGCGGACAGGGTCACGCCGGAGAGGCGGCGGAGCGCGGTGTGCGACACGGGGTCTCCTGGTTCTGCTGAGGGGGTGGGCCGGTGACACCCATCAAAGCAGGGCTGGTTACTCGTCGGTAGACTCGGGATGCCGGCAATCTTGACGTCCGGCCGACATCCGGAGTCAGCGCAGATCGGCGTAGACGATCAGGTTGTCCACGGGGTGCCCGTCCGCGTCGAAGTCGCCGTCACAGGTGATCAGACGCAGTGTGCTGCCCTTGGTGGCTCCGTAGACCTTGTCGGTCGGGAAGGCCTTCTTGTCCACGGTCTCCGTACCGGTGACCGTGAAGTGCACGGCCTTTCCCGCCTTGTCGCGGACGACGACATCGGCGCCCTCGCGGATCTTCTTCAGATCGTGGAAGACGGCCCGGCCGAACCGGGTGTCGTTGTGGCCTATGAGCACGGCGGCCCCGGGCTCCCCGGGAACGGCGCCACCGGTGTACCAGCCCACGGTCATGCCCCGCTCGGCGGGCGGGACTTCGACGGTGCCGTCCGCCTGGAGACCGAGCCGCATGACGGTGCTGTTCACGCCGATGGAGGGGATGGAGACTCCGGCGGGATGGGCCTGCCCGGCCTTCTCCCCCCGCGCACGGCCGCCGGACGGCTCGGACGCCGTGCCCGTGGAGCCGGTGGAACCGGACGACCCCGCGGACGGGGACACGGTGACGGTCGGCGGCGCGGCGTCCGAGGGGGTGGCGGAGCAGCCGGCCAGCGCGACGCAGACGGCGACGGCGGGCAGCAGTCGGGCAGTTCGCCGGAAGGGGCGGTGCGCACGGGACGACACGCGGCGCGTGGCGGAGGCCGGAAGGCGCGCGGGGGAGAGCGGGTGGTGCGTACGGGACACGGGGACTCCAGTCGGCGGGACAACGGCCGACCGTGGCGCCGTCCGGAGAGGACGACGCCACGGTCACTGGTGAGTGGCGGGGCGGATCAGCCGTTGCGGTGGGCCGCGGACCGGCGGCGCAGCACGATGGTGCCCGCGCCCGCGAGCAGCACCGCGCCGGCGGCCGACCCGACGAGAGCGGTGGTGCTGTCCCCGCCGCCGGCGGGGCGTTCACCGGCGGCCACGCCACCGCGGGGCGGGACGGCGGGCCGCGCGGTCCGTGCCTCCTTCACCGCCGGGGCGGGCCGGTCACCCGCGGCGACACCGCCACGGGGCTTGACCGACGGCCGCGGCGCGTCCTTGGCGTCCACGCCGGCCCTCGCAGGGGCGGGCGACGGCGCCTCGACACGCGGGGAGGCGGGCTTGGGCGTGCTGTCCGCGAAGGCCGCGGCCGACGGCGCGAGCACCGCGCCGGCCGCGACGGCGACGAGCACGGCGGCACGCAGGGAGAGACGAGCGGTCATACAGATGGCTCCATTCCAGCTCGGCCCCGTGACGTATCCGGACGGCGGTTCGCACCGGGTACGGGGCATGCGGCCAGGCTGGCGTGAAGTTATGAAGAAGCTGTCAGAGCGCTGTGGTCATCCCATCAGCCCTCCGGTCGGCCGGCTCTCCCGCGCCCTTCTCGTGAGCACCCGCCATGCCGGCCCCTGACACAACGGCCCCCGCCATGCCGGGGCGCGTCGGACCGGCCCCTGTCACGGGCAGCCGGAGTGTGAAGACCGAACCGGCTCCCTCGGTGCTCGCCGCGCTCGCCGTGCCCCCGTGGGCCTCGGTGAGCTTGCGGACGATGGCCAGCCCGAGGCCGCTGCCGCCGGTGCGGCGGCTGCGGGACTTCTCGGCGCGCCAGAAGCGGTCGAACACATGGGGAAGGTCCTCGGGCGCGATGCCGTTGCCCGTGTCCACGACCTCGACGACGAGGTGCTCCCCGGACTCGGAGCCGGACGAACGCAGGGTGACTCGCCCGCCCGCCGGGGTGTGGCGTACCGCGTTGGAGACGAGGTTGCCCACGGCCTGCCGCAGCCGGACGGGATCGGCATCGGCGGTGAGGCCGGGGACGGCGTCCACCGTCAGCGTCACACCCGCGGTGTCGGCCTGCACCTGGTGTGCGGCGGCCACCTGACCCAGCAGCTCCGCTACGCGCAGCCGCTCGGGGTGCAGCCGCAGCACACCGGCGTCGGCCGCGGACAGGTCCTGGAGGTCGTCGATGATGTGCTGCAACTGCACCGCCTCCTCCAGGAGCGAGGAGACGAACGCCGGATCGGGATCGGCCAGACCGTCCTGGGCGGCCTCCAGCCAGCCCCGGATGTTGCTCAGCGGGGTGCGCAGCTCATGGGCGACATCGCTGACCATGGCCCTGCGCTGTTCCTCCAGCCGCGCCCGGTGCGCGGACATGTCGTTGAAGGCGCTGGCCAGCCTGCCTATCTCGTTGTCCGCGGTGACGGGAACCGAGGCCGGTTCCTCGCCGTCGCGCATACGCTGCGCGGCGCCGGTCAGCGCGCGCAGCGGTCGCACGAGGCGGGCGCCCGCGAGCACCGAGGCGCCCACGGTGAGGGCGAGCACCAGGGCCGCGGCACCGGCGATCTTGGCGGTGTTCGCCGGGGAGAGGTCGAAGCCGGGAACCGTGGTGCCGCCCTCGTCGCCGATGAACAGCAGGGCGGGCGAGGCCACATAGGAGCCGAGCTGTTCGCGGCGCGCCGTTCCCACGCACGAGGCGATGGCCCGGTCGCCCTCACTCGTGTGTGCCGTCGGCCGCACGGCGGGGGCGGGCAGTTTCACATGGCCCCCCGGGGGCATGGGCCGGGGAGCGCCCGGAGCTTCGGAGTCCTGGGCCCAGGAGAGATCCTGGTTCAGCCGCACAGCGGCCCGGCCCTGACGTTTCAGGCAGGCGTCGGCCAGCTGGTTGAGGGCCCTGAGCGCCTGCTGTTCGGTGCGGGTGGGTTCCTCCAGCGTCCCCGGGTCGCATCGGGCTTCCCGCACCCGTTCGGGGTCGTTGCCCACGACCTGGATACGGGGCCGGCCGCTCGGTTCCACGACCACGTCCGAGGCGATCCCCGCCCGGCTCAGGCACGCCACCCCCCGGTCGGCGGTCCGCCGCAGCTGTGTACGCTCCGCCGCGGACAACCGGAACGGGCCGACCGCACGCGCGTCGACCCGGTCGTCGGCCGTGCCGGAGCGGCCGGCGCTCTCGGGCGCCAGCACCGTGTCCACGGACAGCGGGTCGACGACCGCGGACGCCTGGGGAGGCAGCGCGGGCGGGGTCCGGCCGGTGGCGGAGTCGGCGAGGGGCTGCCGTCCCTGGGTGGTCAGCGCCACCCTGCGCCCGGACTGTTCGGCCAGCCGCTCCACGGTGGGCCCGACGCCGTCCCAGGTGGAGTTGAGGGCCGCGTATCCCAGCAGCGTGTCGTAGATCCGTGCGTCGGCGGTGAGGTTCTGCCCCTGTTCCTGCTTGATCGCCCCGGAGGTGGTCTGTACGGCCAGCCACGCGGTCGCCGCCACCGAACAGGCCGCCACCAGCGCCGACACGCCGAGCAGCCGTCCGAACAGGCTTCTGCGCAGCGGCAGCCGGTCCGGGCCCCGCCCACTAGCCACGCCGGATTCCCTTGTCGGGGTCCGTCAGCTTGTACCCGACACCGAAGACCGTGAGCAGTCTGACCGGCCGGCGCGGGGTGGGCTCGATCTTCTTCCGCAGGTTCATGATGTGCACATCGACGGTCCGGTCCCCGATGTACCGGTCGAAACCGTGCAGTTCCTCCAGGAGCCGCTGCCGGGTGAAGACCCGGTCGGGCTGGGCGGCCAGAGCGGCCAGGATGCGGAACTCACCGGGGGTGCACTCCACCCGCCCGCCGCCGACCATCACCTCGTGCCGGCCGGGATCCACCGCCAGCGCGCCCACCCGCAGTACCGGGTCCCGCGGAACCGGGGCCGCCCCGGGCCGCCGGGTGCGGCGCAGCAGCGTACGGACCCGCGCCATCAGCTCGCGCGGACTGTACGGCTTGGTCATGTAGTCGTCCGCGCCCAGATCGAGCCCGAGCAGCAGATCGTCCTCCGTGGTGCGGGCCGTCAGCATCAGCACGGGCAGCTCGCGGCACTCGGCCCGCAGCACCCGCACCACGTCCAGACCGTCGGCCCGCGGCATCATGACATCGAGCACGAGCAGGTCCGGCTCCTGGTGCCGTACCTCGTCGAGCGCGGCTAGCCCGTCGCCCACCACCCGCACACAGTGGCCCTCCCGTTCGAGGTAGCGGCGTACCAGTTCGGCCTGCTTCGGGTCGTCTTCGGCGACTATGACGTTTGCGCACACGCGCTCGATCGTAGGTGAGTGCGAAGCGCGGCCCGGAATCCGGGCGTCCGCACCATCCCTCCCGCCGTCACCACCCGTGCTCCGCCCCCGTGTACGAGGACCGGGGCGCGGCAGACCGGCTCCCGCACCCGTCCGGTTCCCGCCTGCCCCATCCCGCGCCCCTCCTTCGCCCGGTCCACCCGGGGCCGAGGCCCGGCCCGGCCGTGCGTTCCGGTGTGGAGCGTCCGACCGGCCACGATGACCAGCCGTCGGCCGCGCGGGCGCGTGCGGTGCGTCAGGCGGCCATCGCCACGGCCGACCTGCCGAGCGCGGAGGGCTTCGCCGCAGGCCGCTCGGCGAAGACCACGATCCGCAGCAGCGCGAACCGTCCGACCCCCGCCAGCGCCGACGCCGACAGGTAGACGGTCTGCTCGACGGGTGCGGAGGGCGTGGGGTCGAGGGCGTACAGGGCGAACAGCGCCCCGGTGGTGAAGGCGTAGCTCACGGCGGCCGTCAGGCCGGACTGGAGGTGGACCCCCCAGCCCCCGCGCCCGCTGCGGAAGGAGACACGGCGGTGCAGTTCGGTCGCCATCACGGTGGAGACGACCGTGACCAGGGCGTTCGCCACCATCATCGGCAGGTGTCCGTTGAGCAGTACGAGCACGCCGCTGGAGGCGACCCCGACCCCGCCGCCGCACACCACGAAGCGCACGAAGGCCGCCACGAGCGGGTGGGCCGGGAGCGGCTGCCGGTGCGGACGGTGCGAGGGGGCGGTCACGGGGTTCCTCCGGAGGGGATGGTGTGCGGTGCGTTGATTCCACCTCAGAATCTATGGACCGGGCGTCCACCGTGCGACCCAAATAGACCCCGACTTCGCTGAGGGTTATCCCCCAGAGGGACCTGGTAGCCAGCTACCCCCCTGTGCCGATCTTGTGGTCAATGATGGGCAGTTGTCGCCCCCGCCCGATCGGAAGCGTTCAGGAAAGGATCCGGCAGACACCCCGAAACTTCACCTAACCTCCTTATAGTGGTGCCGCGTTGATCGTATGGTCGCAACGCGCGAAGCCGTCGCCACTGGAGTCCGTACGATGACGAACCCCTCACCCACCGCGCCCGCTTCCACGGCCGGCGGCTGTCCCGCGGGCGGTGCCCCGGGCGCCGTTCCGCTCGGCGGAGCCGATTCCGGCACCGAGCCCCAGGCCCTCTACCGCACCATGCGGCGCGAGCACGGACCGGTCGTTCCCGTCGAACTGCCCGGAGGCATACCGGCCTGGCTGGTCATCGGCTACCGCGAACTCCATCAGGTCACGAGTGACGGGGAACTGTTCCCCCGGGACGTCTCGCTGTGGAACCAGTGGGGCCGGGTCCCCGAGGACTGGCCGCTGCTGCCGATGGTCGGGCAGCCCATGCCGTCCATCTACTTCACCGCGGGCGCCGAGCACCGGCGGCACGCAGAGATGGTGGGTCCCGCGCTCGAAGGCGCGGATCCCTTCGAAATCCGTTCCCACTGCGAGCAGTTGGCCGACCGGCTCATCGACGGAATCTGCAGCCGGGGCACGGCCGATCTCATCGCCGAGTTCGCCGTACCGCTGCCCGTCCTCGTGCTCGCGCGGCTGGTCGGCTTCCCGGACGCGGAGGGCGCGGACATCGCCCGGGTGCTGGGGGACCTGGCCGACGGCGGAGCCGGGGCCCAGGAGGCGCACGCGCGATTCGGCGAGCACATGCGGCGGCTGGTCGCGGCCAAACGGTCGATCCCGGGGGAGGACGTGACCTCCCGGATGCTCGCGCACCCCGAGCGGTTCACCGACGAGGAGTACGCGCTCGATCTCATGGCCATCACGGCGGCGGGTCACCTGACCACCGCCGACTGGATCGGCAACTCCATGCGGCTGATGCTCACGGAGGACCAGTTCGCCGCCGCCCTGTCCGGCGGGCGCCACAGCGTCGCCGAAGCCATGAACGAGGTCCTGTGGGAGGACGGCCCGACCCAGATCCTCGCCGGGCGGTGGGCGGCCCGGGACACCCATCTGGGCGGGCGGAACATCCACCGGGGTGACATGCTGCTCCTGGGGCTGGGCGCGGCCAACGCCGATCCGCACATCCGCCAGCAGTTCCCCTCGCAGGGAGGCAGGCCGGGGCAGGGCGGCAACAGCGCGCATCTCGCGTTCAGCCACGGTGAGTACCGATGCCCGTTCCCCGCCCAGGAGATCGCCGAGACCATCGCCCGGACCGGCATCGAGATCCTGCTGGACCGGCTGCCCGACCTCGAACTGGCCGTCCCCGCGCGGGACCTGGTCCGCCGGCCCTCCGCGTTCCTGCGGGGGATGACCGCGCTGCCCGTCCGCTTCACCCCCGTACGTACGACAGGAGACCCGTCGTGAAATGCCCGCACGCTGCCGACCGCCAGGCCTCTTCGGGCGGTGGGGCCGTCGTCGTCGACCCGATGGTCCAGGACCTGGACGGGGAGACCGCCCGGCTCCGGGAGGCCGGGACGCTCGCCAGGATCGAACTGCTCGGCGTGCCCGCCTGGACCGTCACCCGGCACGCCGAGGCCCGCAGGCTCCTCGTCGACCCGCGGCTGGTGAAGGACATCGATGTCTGGGAGCTCTGGCGGAGCGGGGCGGTGACCCGGGACTGGCCGCTGATCGGAATGATCGACGCGGGGCGTTCGATGTTCACGGTGGACGGCGACGAGCACCGCCGGCTGCGGACCAAGACCTCCCAGGCCCTCACCCCGCGCCGGCTCGAAGCGCTGCGCCCCGACATCGAGAGGTTCACCGCGGAACTGCTCGACGATCTGGAGGAGCGGGGCAGGGACGGCGTCGTCGACCTCAAGTCCGTGTTCGCCCAGCCGCTGCCCATGCGGGTCGTCGGCATGCTGATGGGGGTGGACGAGGACCGGCACCCCATGCTGATGCGGCGGTACAAGGCCTTCTTCTCCATGCTCACCCCGCAGGAGGAACGCCTCGCGCTGCTGGAGGAGTTGGACGTCTTCTACTACGCCCTGGTCCGGGAGCGGACGGCACGGCCGGGCGACGACCTCACCAGTGCGCTGATCCTGGCCGAGGAGGGCGGGGAGCCGCTCACCGAGGAAGAGGTGGTGGGCAACCTCAAGGCGATGGTGGCCGCCGGGCACGAGACGACCATCGGCCTCATCCTCAATGCCGTACGGGCGTTGCTCGCGCACCCGGACCAGCTGCGGATGGTGCTGGACGGGCGGATCGGCTGGGAGACGGTGATCGAGGAGACGCTGCGCTGGGACACCCCGACCACGCATCTGCTGATGCGGTTCGCCACCGAGGACATCCAGGTCGGGGACCAGGTGATCAAGCGGGGCGAGGGGGTCGTCATCTCCTACCGCGCCATCGGGCGGGACACCGAGCAGCACGGCGCCGACGCCGACGCCTTCGACATCACCCGGCCCACCCCCATCCGTCATATGACCTTCGGTCACGGCCCGCACATCTGCCCCGGCGCGGCCCTGTCCCGGGTGGAGGCGGCCATCGCGCTGCCCGCCCTGTTCGGGCGCTTCCCCGGGCTGAGGCTCGCCGTGCCGGACGAGGAGATCCGCAAGCTGCCCGTGATGACGCAGAACGACATGGAGTCCTTCCCCGTGCTGCTGGGGTGAGCGGACGGCGTCCGACGCCACGACCCACTCGTCCGGGTGAGAGGTCCGGTGGGCGGTACTTGTCGCGGAGTGCTGTATCTGTGCGGCGTAACCGGTCCGAAGGGGTGGAATGGTCCCAACGGGCCTGCGGTCCAACCTGGTTGCGGAAGATCCCGCGTGATAACTTCGCGATCGATCGTGGAAGGTTTACCGGCGCAACGGGGGATGGTCGGTGGTGGCACTCGCGCCGAAAGGACCGCGCGACATCGATCCGCGTCTGGTCGGTGCGCTGGTCGACGAGTTGTGCGCGCTGGACTGCGTGCGCGACCCGGAGCAGTGCATTCACTTCGTGGCGCTGGTGGCGTTCCAGCTCCGCGCCGACATCAACTACGCGCGCAAGACGCCGCGGGTCGACATGCTCTCGCTCGTCATGGACGTCCTCAAGCGTGACGGCGGGCTGGACGCCCTGATCTTCGGCGTCAGTGTCGCCTCCGGTCCCGAGGACTCCGCGCGGCTGGCCAGGCTGGTCGGCAGCTCCTACCCCGCCGAGACGACCGCGGACCTCGCTCCTGTCTTCAGTGACAGCGCCTTGCGGGAGATCGGGCGGCTGCTCGGCGAGGTGCGCGACGCCGACGACGGCCGGCTGCACACGGTGCTCGGCCGCGAACTGGGGATCGACGTGCCCTACGGGCTGTCCCCGATGCAGCGCTTCGACTATCTGCGCGAAGTCAATACGCAGGCCGACGGGCTGCCCCCGGCCCTCGTGCTGGTCGAGGTGATCGCCCATCAGTCCAAGCCGGTGGGCGACAAGTTACGGGAGTGGTCGGACCGCTGGGCCCGGGAGGCGGGCGCGGACGCCGTGGAGGCGCTGGCGGTACGACGGCAGGGGATCGCGAGCCCGTCCGGGGCGGACCCGGAGGTACCGCGCGCCCTCGTCGTGATGGTGGAGCCCGCCGACGACGGATCGGCGGACGTCTTCGTACGGCATTGGGTCAATCCGGCGCCCGGCTACTGGGAGCCGGTGGCCGGTGACGTGGAGCGCACGACCCTGGACACCCTCGCCGTGGCGGTGGACCGGGCGATCGGCAGCGGTGAGGCGCACTGGGCGGATGTCCCGGAGCTGGAGAACGAGCCTCCCGTGCAGGTGGAGTTCGTCCTTCCGTACCCATTGCTCAATCACGACATGGCCCGCCTGGAACTGGGTACGGAGTCTTTCGACCCGCTGCCGATCGGCCTTCGGTACCACATCCATCTGCGGAGCCTCGAACGCATGAGGAATCGCGACCCCGCCCAGCTGAGGCGCTGGCGGGCCCGCTGGAAGCGGCTGAAAACAGCCGGAGCCGCCGAGCCCCACCGCTGGCGTTCCGGAGAGAACGCGCAACTCGACCGCTGGCGTGCCACGCTGGCATCCGAGCCGCGGCTGACCGCCGTCATACTCGACGTGCCCGCTCTGCCGGGGCACGGCCTGGAGGCGCTCACCGCCGCCATCGCGGAGGGAGTGGGCCTGGCCGCATGGGACCGGCGGTCGGACAGCCCGGCCCAGTCGGGTGAGGTACTGACGGTGCTTCTTGGACACAATCCAGCCCAACTGCCGTCAAAAGTACGACAGTTGCGTAAAGGGGCTGAAGAATTGGATGGCGGAAGCCTGCTTCTGGGAAGACATATTGCGTTCTTCTGGGACGACCCCAACAGGCTGGTCGACTGCGAGGAGGAGTTGTCGGCATGACCGAGCAGGACACATCCGCACCACCCGTGCCGCCGCCCGCCTGGAGGGTGTTCCACGCCACCGGGAAGTCGCCCGCCGGGGATCCTCCCGCGCTTCCCGAGCCGCCGCCCTGGCGGGTGTTCGCCGGCAGCCCCGTACAGCCGGAGCCGCCCGACGACGCCCAGGCCACCCGACGCCGCCTCGGCGTCGTGCAGGAGGGCCCCCAACTGCGTGAGGAGGAGATCGACGCGGTCAACGCGGCGCTCCTGCTGCGCCGTCCGCTGCTCGTCACGGGGCCGCCGGGGGTGGGCAAGTCGACCCTCGCCTACCTGATCGCCCATGAGCTGGGGCTCGGCCGGGTACTCCCGTGGAGCATCGTCAGCCGTACGACGCTGCGCGGCGGTCTCTACGAGTACGACGCCATCGGCAGGGCCCAGGCGATCGCCGCCTGGCGTGCGGGCGGCGAGACCGGAGCCGCCGCGGACGGGGCGGGCGCACCCGACCTGGGGGACTTCGTCACCCTGGGGCCCCTGGGAACCGCGCTGCTCGCCCACGCCCGCCCGCGGGTGCTGCTGGTCGACGAGCTGGACAAGAGCGACATCGACCTGCCCAACGACCTGCTCCACGTGCTGGAGAACGGCAGTTACGACATCCCGGAGCTGGTGCGCAGCAGCGTGGGGGAGGTGTCGGTCTTCACCGACGACCCCCAGCGCCGGGCGGTCATCGAGGCGGGCCGGGTCGAATGCGCCGAGTTCCCCGTCGTCGTGATCACGAGCAACGGTGAGCGCGAGTTCCCGGCCGCGTTCCGGCGCCGCTGTCTGCCACTGGAGATGCGCCCGCCCGGCCGGGAACAGCTGATCTCCATCGTCGTCAGCCATCTGCGCCGTCGGCCGGAGGGCGTCTCGGCGCTGGTGGACGAGTTCGAGCAGCGGCTGCACAGCGGCGGGACCCAGTCGGTCGACCAGCTGCTGAACGCCGTCCAACTCACCACGGCCGATGGATTCCAGGACGACGAGGACGGGCGTAAGCTGATTGAGATGCTGCTCCGCGACCTCTCGAAGGGCCGCTGATGAACGGCTTGCCCCGGGAGCGTGCTCCGGACACGCCGTCCACAGCGGGCGGTGACGCCACCGCGCGTGACACGGGCGGTGACACGAGCGGCGACCTGGGCTGGCAGGATCTGGCCGACGCGGCCTGGCTGGCAGCGAGCTGGCAACTGGCCGGACGCGGCTCCCCGCGGGCGGCGGACGTACCGGCGCTCCTACCGGACGGGCCGGAGGCACTGCCCGACGCCGTTCCGCCTCCTTCGGGTGACATGGCGCCGGAGGTGCCGCCCGAGGGGATCGCGGACGGCCAGGAGCCGCGCGAACTCGTCCTGAGCGCGGTCGAGGAGACCCGGACCGCCCGGCCGGACACGGCCGTCCCCACGGTGAAGCCTCCCGTGCGGCGCGTGGCGCCCCTGCGGCTGGCCAGATCGCTGCGCGGGCTGGGGCGGCGTGTCCCCTCGCGGCACCGCAACCGCCTCGACGAGGCGCGCACCGCGGAGTGCGGGCTGAGCGACGGGCTGTGGATTCCCTACCTCCGGCCCGTGCGGGAGCGCGCCTTCGATCTGATGCTCCTCGTCGACAGCGCGCCCACCATGCCCGTGTGGGACAGCACGGTCCGCCGGCTCACCGACGAGGCCGTCCGCAGCGGAGCCTTCCGCGACGTCCGCACCGTCGAGGTCGCGCTTCCCGGGCAGGGGGCGCCGGTGCTGCGCTGGCCCGGTGACCGGCACGCGGACCCGGCCGAGCTGCTGGACGGACGCGGCTCGCGGCTGTTCCTCGTCGTCACCGACGGGCTGGCCCGGGGCTGGGCCGGCCGGGGCGCGGACGAACTGCTGGGCCGGCTCACCTCCGGCGGGCCCACCGCACTCGTCCATCTGCTGCCCCCCTACCTGCGCCACCGCTCCTCGCTGTACCCCTTCCGCGCCGAGCTGGACGCGGCCGGCTTCGGGGCGCTCAACCGGCACTTCGGCTGCCGTCCGCCGCTCGGGGCGTGGGACCGCTCGCGCCGGCTCGCCGACCCGGACGACGGTTCCGTACCGGTCCCCGTACTGAGCCTGCGCGCCGGGTCGTTCCGCTCGTGGGCCGATCTGATCACCGGTGAGCGCGGTGTGCGGCGCACCCTTCCGGTGGTGCTGGCCGGAGCCATGACCAAGGGGGTCGCGGCGCCGGGGCTGCGCAGCCCCCGGATCGACGGACCGCGCGCGGCGGTGGCCGCCGTACGGAAGTTCGCCTCGCTGGCCAGTCCGCTCGCCCGGCAGCTCGCGGTGCTGCTGGCGGTCGCCCCGCTGAGGTTCGACGTCATCGAGGAACTGCGCGACCGGGCCTTTCCCGAGTCCGGCCCCGACCACCTGGCCGAGATCATGATGGGCGGGCTCATCGACTGGGAGCCCGAGGGCGAGGGCGGACCCGACTTCGCCGAAGGGGTGCGTGAGGCGCTGCTGGCGACCGGCAACCGCACCCAGCTGGCCCGAGCGGTGGGGCTGCTGGCCGAGTCGCGGGCCGGGCAGGCGCAGGGCATCAGGCTCAGGGCGGCACTGCGGGACCCGGTGCGGGCCGCGCTCCCGGACGGTGGAGCCGGACCTGCCTGGCTCCGCATCGAACTGGCCGTACTGCGTGCTCTGGGCGGACTGCCGTACAGACACCGTGCGGCTCGCCTGGCCGACCGGCTGCTGCACGGCGAGGGATCTGCAGCGGAGGCGATCAGGGATGATAAAGAGGCATTTGATGTGAATGCTCCAGCTCTCCGGTCGCATCCGGCCGCTTCACCAGGAGGATCTGTGTCGCCCACGACACCCGTAACAGCTGACAAGGATGTCCGGAGGGACGAGCAGAGCATGGACGGCACAGCACCGGAGCTACGATTCGTCCGCACCGGCCAGCCGAAGATCATGGGCAATGTGCCGCCGAAGAACCCCAACTTCACCGGTCGGGAGAGTCTTCTGGCAGCGGTGGAGCGGCAGTTGCAGGAGGACGAGACGACCGCCGTCCTTCCGCACGCGCTGCACGGCATGGGCGGCGTCGGCAAGTCCCAGATCGCCGTCGAGTACGTGTACCGGCACAGCGCCGAGTTCAACGTCATCTGGTGGATTCCGGCGGAGCAGGAGAACCTGATCCTCGGCGCGCTCGCCGATCTGGCCCGCAGCCTCGGCCTGGAGGTCGGACCCCAGGCCAACGCCGCCGTACCGGCCGTGCGCGAAGCGCTGCGCACCGGCAAGCCGTTCGACAACTGGCTGCTGGTCTTCGACAACGCGGAGGACATCGAGGCCGTACGGTCGTACTTCCCCAACGGCGGCCCCGGCAAGATCATCGTCACCTCGCGCAACCGCGAGTGGGAACGGGTGGCCACCCCGCTCAGCGTCGACGTGTTCGACCGCGACGAGAGCATCACCCTGCTGCAGCGCCGGGCGCGCGGCATGAGCGCCGACGACGCCGACCGGCTCGCCGCCGCACTCGGTGACCTGCCGCTCGCCGTCGAGCAGGCGGGCGCCTGGCACGCCGCCACCGGCATGCCGGTGAACGAATACCTGGACCTGCTGGAACAGCGCCGTCCCGAGATCCTTGAGCTCGACCCGTCCCCCGACTACCCGCTGCCCGTCGCGGCGGTCTGGGACATCTCGCTCGGCCGGCTCTCGCAGGACAACCCGGCGGCACGCCAACTGCTGGAGATCTGCGCCTGCATGGCGCCGGAGCCGATCCCGCTGAACATGCTCCGGGGCGGCCGGAACGTCGAGATCACCCCGGAACTCGACCCGGTGCTGCGTGACCCGCTGCTGCTCGCACGCGCCACCCGCGACCTCAGCAAACTGTCCCTGGTACGGCTGGACCACAAGTCCGGCACCCTCCAGATGCACCGCCTGATGCAGAACGTCATCGTGGCCAGGCTCGATGAGGAGGAACGGGCGAAGATGACCCGGGCCGCCCACCTGCTGCTGACCACCGCCAAGCCCGGCGCCCCCGCCTCCCCGGACCAATGGCCCGCCTACCAGGCGATCCTGCCGCATGTGATCGCCTCCGGAGCCGTCGAGAGCTCCGACGCCTGGGTCCGTGACCTGGTCTACGACATGGTGTTCTTCCTCTACTACTGGGGAGCCCACGAATCGGGGGCGGCACAGGCCAGGCTCGCCTGGACCGCCTGGCGCGCCCAGTCCGGCGACGAGGACCTGCATGTCATCCGGGTCACCAAGCTGCTGGGCTTCTACCTCCGGCTGCTCGGCAGGTCCGAGGAGGCGGCGGCCCACAACGAACGGGCGCTCGCCATCTCGCGCGGGGCCCAGATCCCGGACGAGGAACTCATCGACTCCATGTGGCAGATGGCGGGAGCTCTCCGCCAGCGCGGCGAGTTCCAGGCCGCCTGCGACCTCGACGAGGAGGCGTTCACCCGGGCCAGCGACCTGTTCGGCCCGGAGGACCCGGCCACGCTCAGCGCCGCGCACGACTACTGCGTCTCGCTGCGGGCAGGCGGGCGCTTCGTCGAGGCGAGGGAGATCGACGAGGAGACGGCACGCCAGCGCGAACTGCTGTACGGACCGGCCAGCGGCCTCACCCTGAACACGCTGAACGGTCTGGCCATCGACATCCGCGAGAACGGCGACTACCTCGGGGCGCGCGCCCTCCAGGAGTCCAACCACCAGGCCTACGTCACCCACTTCGGGGAGAGCAACGCGGCCACCATCCGTTCCGCGCTGCTCCTCGCCGTGTGCCGGCGCAGGGCCGGTGTGGTCGAGGGCGGGGCCGCGTTCGCGGAGCAGAACCTCGAACGGTTCACCACCCGCTACGGTCTCAACAACCTGGACGCCCTGGCCGCCGCGATCCACACCATGGTCGAGCGGCGGCTCAACGGCGACCTCGCGGGCTCCCGGGAACTGGGGGAGCAGGCGCTCGCCGGGCTGCGCACCGTGGTCGGCGCCCGGCACCCGCACACCCAGTTCGCCAAGGTCAATCTGGCGGCGACCCTGCGCGCGCAGGGCGACATCGACAAGGCCGAGGCCCTGGACATCCAGGCCTGGCAGCTGCTGGAGAGCACCCTGGGCGAGCGGCACGTCAACACGCTCACGGCGGCCATGAGCCGGGCCAACAACCACTACGCCCGGCTCGACTTCTCCCGGGCCAAGGAAGCCGACGCGGGCATCCTGGCCAGGCTCACCGAGAGCGTCGGCGCCGAACACCCCCTGACCCTCGTGTGCACCGCCAACCTGGCCCTGGACCAGCGCGGTCTGGGACAGTCGGCGGAGGCCGACCGCCTCAACGCGGTCGCGATCGAGGGCTTCTCACGGGTGCTGGGGGACGACCACCCCTGGCAGACCGCGGCCCGGCTGCACCAGCGCATCGAATGCGACATCGCCGCGCTGCCGCTGTGAGCGGGTAGCGGAGTGATCGACCTGTCGTAGCGGAGTGTCGTTCCCGGCCGGCCGGCCGAAGGTCGGCGGGCCGGTCCGGGGACCAGGGACCAACGGGGGCGGACCCATGACCACAGTGCTCTTCATCCACGGCACGGGAGTGCGCGAACCGCGTCTCACCGGCCTGCTCGACCGGATCGCCCGGGGCCTGGGCACAGTGGCACCCGGTGTGCCCCTGGCCGCCTACCGCTGGGGCGAGCGGTACGGCGCCGCGCTCGCGGCGGGCGGCGCGAGCATCCCGTCCGGACCGGGCACCGGGACGCACCGGAGCGCCGGGGGTCCCGGAGACCCGGAGGACGTGACCGAGGCCTGGGCCCGGCTGTACGAGGACCCCATGGCCGAACTGGCCCTGGCCGCGGCGGGGGCCGCCGCACACGTCACACCGCCCGGAGTGGCCTTCCCCGACGAGCGGCCCCGGGCCCTGCTCACCGGCCTCGCCGCACGCGGCGAGGAGCGGGCCGGACAGCTCGGGCCGGGGCTGGAGCGGGCCGCCGCCGAACTGGCCCGCAGCCCCCTCCTCTCGCCCGCGGCCGAGGCGCTGGACGCCGGGGAACTGCCCTGGGTGCTGGCCCGCGCGCTGACCGCCACGGTCGTCGCCGCGGCCCTCGACGCCGGTGAACCGGTGCTGGCGGACGGGGACACCAGGGACGCGGCGGTCGAGGCGCTCGCCGCGCGGCTCGGTGCCGTCCCGGCGGGAACGGAGCGCGGCGCGGTCCTCGGCCTGGTCGCCGGGCCCTTCGTCCGCCTGGGCTCCCGCTACGCCGTCCGGCGGCGCCGGGCACTGACGGACGCCGCCCACCCGGCTGCCGGGGACATCCTGAAGTACCTGGCCCGGGGTGAGGAGACGCGCCGGGGACTGCGCGACCTCGTCGCCGCCACCGAACCCCCGGTGGTCCTGCTCGGCCACAGCCTGGGCGGCATCATCGCCCTGGACACCCTGATATCGGGCCCGCTGCCGGGTGTGGAGCTGCTGGTGACCGTGGGGTCGCAGGGCCCGTTCCTGTACGAGACCGGCGCGCTGCCGACGCTCGTCCACCCCGATCCGCTGCCCGCGCACGTCCCTCACTGGCTGAATCTGCACGACCGCCGGGACCTGCTCGGGTACGCCGCCGAGCCGCTCTTCCCCAACCGCGCCCAGGACATCGCGACCGACAGCCGGCAGCCCTTTCCCGTCGCCCACAGCGCGTACTGGAGCGATCCGGCGGTCTACCGCGCGATCGGGGAGCGGCTCCCGTGACCCGGGGAGGGACCGCACCGCACCGGGTGCTCGCCCTGGTGGTCGGGATCGAGCGGTACGCCGCCGGTGACGGCTGGAACCTGCCGGGACCGGTCAGGGACGCCCTGCGGTTCCGTGACTGGCTGCTGGCCCGCGGCGTACCGGAGACCAACATCCTGCTCCACCTCGCTCCGCTGGACGGCGAGGACCCGGGCGTCCCCTTCCGCCCGGCCGACCACAACTCCCTGCGCAACGCCTTCGTCACCGACATCCCCGCCCGCAGCGGCGACGCGCTGTGGGTGTGGTGGGGCGGGCACGGGGTGCTGGACAAGGACGAGCGTCTGCGGCTCTACTGCGCCGACGCGACCGTTCCCGACCGGCGCAACATCGATGTCGAATCGGCCCGCGGCACCCTCAGGAGCGACACGCTCACCGGCTTCGCGCGGCAGACGTGGATGGTCGACGCGTGTCAGACGTTCGACGAACGCCACAACTTCCCGCACTCGCTGCCGGACGAACGGCTCCCGGCGGGGCAGCGGGTCCAGGCCCATGAGCAGGTCCTGATGTTCGCGGCCACCAGGGGGCAGCGCGCGGCCAACGATCCCGAGCGCCGGACAGGGGTGTTCTCGGACATCGTGCTGCGGGAACTCCCCGCCGACCCGGTCCCCGACCCCGATGTCCTGTTCGAGGCGGTACGCGCCCGGCTGGACGCGCTCCGGGCGGCGGGCGGCACCGACCAGCTGCCGACCCTCCACCTGCACAGACCCGGCCGTACCGAGGCTTCCGTCGCACCGCGGGGACCGGCTGAGGCCCGTGCGACGGGGGCCCGGCCGCTGGCCCGGCTCGTCGAAGCGCTGTTGGCCTACCCCCTGATGAACGACCGCGAGGAACGGCAGGCGCTCGTCCGTGAACTGCCCGCCGCCGTCGTCGGGCGGATGCCGAGGCACTCGATGCCGCGGACCGATGTCATCGGCATCGTACGGACTCTCGGGGCGCATCCGGACAGACTGGGAGAACTCTTCGACGCGGTCACCCTGTTCGACGTCGATCCGGAACGTGCCGCCGAACTCCAAGAGGCCATACAGGAGTTGATCGCTTCCCAGCGGGCAGGAAAATGATCGACTGGCGTGATCACACGGGTTTCCGGAAGGGGTCCCGTTCGTCATGATGGAGTAAACGGTGGCATCGTGTGCCACCGCTCGCGAAGGGGGAGCGCGCCTTGTACCAGCCGGTACCCGCCGACCGCACCAATGACCACGTCGAGAGCGACGTCATGGACCTGGCGGCCGTGAGCATCGCCGACCTGCGCCGCCTCCCGGCCCCCGACCCGGGCCCACGGCTGCTGGCGGAGATCCGGCGCGCCCGGGGCAACGCCATGGTCGGCGGTTCCGAACCAGGACGGGCCGAATAGCCGCATCGCCGCGGGACCGCACGGCCGAACGGAGGACACCGGCAGGGAGCCGGCCGCCAACGACAGGGAGCGATGTGTACGCCCCGATCCGCATGCCCGGCCCGCTGTTCGACGAGATCGCCTCGGGCGGCGGTTCGCGCGAGGCCGTCGCGTTCCTGGTCGAGGGCGAGCGGACCCGCCGCCTCCTCTTGCTGCGCGAGCTCCTGGACCGGCTCGACGAACACCCCGGTGTTCTCGGCCCCTTGGAAGCGCCCGCGATCTGGCCCGTGCTGGAGACCGCCGCCGAGCGCGCACCGGACGCCGTGGACGCGCTCCTGCTCAGCCCGCAGGTCGGCAGCTGGCTCGCCCACACCCTGCGCCGTCTGCACGGCACCACCTCGGGGCCGCCGCTGTGGGCGGACGCCGGACAGCTCGCCGCCGTCGCCGCGACGGCGGCCCTGCGCGCCGGGACGGACGCCGCACTGCTGCTGCCCGCGCGCTCCGCGACGCTCAGCCTCCCGGCGCTGGGGCTCATCAGGCTGCCGCACCCCCCGGCGGACGCCTTCCACCCGGTGCACGCGGCCGTGTCCGGGGGAGCGATCACGGTCCGGTGCCGGAAGAGCGGCGGGGGATACGGCGACCCGGTCGTCGTGCGGCCCCTCACCGACCCGGAATCCGCCCGCTGGCAGCCGGTGCACCGACTGCCCGTGGGCGACGGGGCGCGTCACGTCCAGCTGGACGACATCGATCCGTACCGGGACCTGGACGAACCGATCGCCCCCGCCCGCCTGCTCCCCGGGGAACTGGACTCGTGGCAGGCCCTGTTCCGGGACGCCCTGACGGTCCTGCGTCCCGGCGGCGCGGAAGCGGGCGCGCTGCGCCCCGAGGAGATCGGCCGGATCGTCCCCTGGCGCCCGCAGGGCGACGGCCGGCGGCTTCCCGTGCCGGCCGCCGGACTCAGCGCCTCCACCGGCGACGCGTTCGGCTCCATGGTGGTGGCCAGGCCCGGCGACGGGCTGGCGCTCGCCGAGACCCTCGTGCACGAGTTCCAGCACAGCAAGCTCGGCGCCCTGCTCCATCTCTTCCCGATGCTCGACGACGACCGCGAGGAGCGGTACTACGCGCCCTGGCGCTCCGATCCGCGCCATCTGCCGGGGCTGCTCCACGGCGCGTACGCCTTCGTCGGCGTGGCCGGATTCTGGCGGGACCGGATCGGCGACAGGTCCGCCGATCCCGAGGAACTGGCGCCCTTCCAGTTCGCCCTGCGCCGTGTCCAGACCCGTATGGTGCTCCGCACCCTCGCCACGCGGGCGCGGCTCACCGGCCCCGGGCGGCGCCTGGTCGCCCGGCTCTCGCACACCGTGGACGGCTGGCTGCGGGAGCCCGTGGACGAAGCGGCGGTGGCGCGGGCCAGGGCCGCCGCGACCAGCCACCGGGCCGAGTGGCGGCTGCGCAACCTGCGCTGCCCGGAGGGCGAACGCACCGCGCTGCTGGCCGCGTTGGGCTCCGGGGCCGGTCCCGTACCGCCCCGTCCGCCCCTGATCGCCCCGGCGGCCGGGGGGCGTACGCACTGGACCGACGGCCGCGGCAGCCTCTATCTGCGTCCCCGTCCGGCGTCCGCCCCCCGGCGCACGGCCGACGAACTGCTCGCCGCGGGCGACGCGCGGGCGGCCCGCGAGGGGTTCGCGGACGGGGCGCGTGCACACCCGGCCGATCCGCACCTGACGGCGGGCTGGCTGCTCGCCCACGCGCAGATCCACGCCGGGCACCGGCGGCTGCTCGCCCGGCCCGAACGGTTCGCCGCCGTGGCGCGGGAGCACGACCCCGGAAGCTGGGAACGGATCGCCCGGTGGCTGGCACGGACGGAGCCGGGGAGCCGGGCCTCGGACTGAGACCGGGCGGGTCGCCCGACGTGAGGCATGTCACCCGGAGTGAGGATCCCGGCATACATTCCCCCACACCGGGGAGGGGTCCAGGCCGCTGGTGCGACCGCGCCCCCGGTCCGCCGCGCACAGGACGCTCCCGGCCGACCCGCGGGGAGCTTTTCGGGCACGGAAGGCAGAACGCGACATGTCGGCGCTCAGCACCATCCACATCGACGGCACCTGGCGGGCCGCCGGATCCGGCGCGACGCGCGAGATCCTCGACCCCGCCGACGCCACCGTCCTGGCGGTCGTCGCCGAGGGCGGTGTCCCCGACACCGACGACGCCGTCGCGGCAGCGCGCCGCGCCTTCGACGACGGCCCGTGGCCGCACAGACCCGTCGCCGAGCGGGCCGGGCTGCTCCGCCGGGTCGCGGACCTGCTCGGGCGCGACCGCGAGGAGATCGCGCTCACCGAGAGCCGCGACACCGGCAAGACCCTGGAGGAGGGCCGCGTCGACGTCGACGACGTGACCCGTGCCTTCCGCTACTTCGCCGACCTCGTCATGAACGAGAGCGGCGGCCGGGTCGTCGACGCGGGCGACCCCGACGTACACAGCATCGTCGTGCACGAGCCGGTGGGTGTCTGCGCACTGATCGCCCCCTGGAACTACCCGCTGCTCCAGGCCAGCTGGAAGATCGCCCCGGCGCTCGCCGCGGGGAACACCTTCGTGCTCAAGCCCAGCGAGGTCACCCCGCTCTCCACCGTCCATCTGATCCGGCTGCTCTCCGAGGCCGGACTGCCCGACGGCGCGGCCAACCTCGTCACCGGCGCGGGCGACCCGGTCGGGGCCCGGCTCTCCGAACACCCGGACGTGGACCTGGTCTCGTTCACCGGCGGCCTCGCCAGCGGCACCAAGGTCGCGCGGGCAGCCGCCCCCACCGTGAAGAAGGTCGCCCTGGAGCTCGGCGGGAAGAACCCCAATGTGGTGTTCGCCGACGCCTGCGCCACCGAGCAGGGCTTCGACACCGCGGTCGACCAGGCGCTGAACGCCGCGTTCTTCCACAGCGGCCAGGTCTGTTCGGCCGGGGCCCGGCTCATCCTGGAGGAGTCCGTCAGCGAACGCTTCGTCACCGAACTGGCCCGCCGGGCCGACGCGATCCGGCTCGGGCGCGGCACCGAGCCGGGCGTCGAGTGCGGCCCGCTCGTCTCCGCGCAGCAGCTCGCCAAGGTCGAGGCGTACGTCGCCTCCGCCCGCGAGGAGGGCGCGGTCGTCCGCTCCGGAGGCGCCCGCCCCGAGCCCTCCGCCGTGCGGCCGGCGGGTGGCTACTACTACCGCCCGACCGTGCTGGACGGCTGCCACCGGGGGATGAGGGTGGTGCGCGAGGAGACCTTCGGCCCGATCCTCACGGTGGAGACCTTCCGTACCGAGGAAGAGGCCGTCACGCTGGCCAACGACACGGACTACGGTCTCGCGGGCGCCGTCTGGACCACGGACGGGGGACGCGCCCGGCGGGTGGCGGGGCGGCTGCGCCACGGCACCGTATGGATCAACGACTACCACCCGTACCTTCCGCAGGCCGAATGGGGAGGCTTCGGCAAGTCCGGTACGGGGCGTGAACTGGGTCCCACCGGACTGGCGGAGTACCGCGAGTCCAAGCACATCTACCAGAACCTCAACCCGCGCCCGCAGCGCTGGTTCGCCGGCTGAACCGGTCGGGCCGACCGGGTCCGGCCGACCGGTACGGCTGATCCGGCCTTCCGGCGGCCGGACAGGAACAGCGCCACCCGCGCCCGTCCGCACCCGCGCCCGCCCACCGGCCCGCGCGGTGCCCGCACGCACGTTCCCGCGCCCGCCCCGTCACCGTTCCGCGCCCCCACCCCCCACACGCACGTCGCCGTTGTCGCACGAACTTCCCCTCTCGTACGCGCATTTCGCAGAAGGAGCAGTGAAGCCGATGCCCCCGTCCCCCCACAGCACCGCACTCCCCGAACCCGTCGACTACGTGATCGTCGGAGGCGGCACCGCCGGTTCGGTCATCGCCTCCCGGCTCACCGAGGACCCCGAGGTCACCGTCACGCTGGTCGAGGGCGGTCCCACCGACATCGACCGCGACGATGTGCTCACCCTGCGCCGCTGGCTCGGGCTGCTCGGCGGCGACCTCGACTACGACTACCCCACCACCGAACAGCCGCGCGGCAACTCCCACATCCGCCACAGCCGGGCCCGGGTGCTCGGCGGCTGCTCCTCCCACAACACGCTGATCAGCTTCAAACCGCTGCCCGGAGACTGGGACGAGTGGGCCGAGGCGGGCGCCGAGGGCTGGGACGCGGCTTCCATGGACCCGTACTTCGCCCGGCTGCGCAACCACATCGTGCCCGTCGACGAGAAGGACCGTAACGCCATCGCCCGCGACTTCGTCGAAGCGGCACGGACGGCGGCCGGGGTGCCGCGGGTCGACAGCTTCAACAGCGAGCCGTTCCACGAGGGCGTGGGCTTCTTCGACCTCGCCTACCACCCCGGGAACAACAAGCGCTCCTCCGCCTCCGTGGCCTACCTCCATCCGCACATCGAGGCCGGTGACCGCCCCAACCTCTCGATCCTGCTGGAGACCTGGGCCTACCGCCTGGAGTTCGACGGCAACCGCGCCACGGGCGTGCGCGTCCGTGCGAAGGACGGTACGGAGACCCTGCTGCGCGCCGGGCGCGAAGTCCTGGTCTGCGCGGGTGCGGTGGACACCCCGCGGCTGCTGCTGCACTCCGGGATCGGGCCCGCGAAGGACCTGGCGGAACTGGGTATTCCGGTCGTCCACGACCTGCCGGGGGTCGGCGAGAACCTGCTCGACCACCCCGAGTCGGTCATCGTCTGGGAGACCGACGGGCCCATACCCGAGAACTCCGCGATGGACTCCGACGCCGGACTCTTCGTCCGCCGCGACCCCGACTCCCGGGGCCCCGACCTGATGTTCCACTTCTACCAGATCCCGTTCACCGACAACCCGGAGCGGCTCGGCTACGAGAAGCCCGAGCACGGGGTGTCGATGACCCCGAACATCCCCAAGCCGCGCAGCCGCGGCCGCCTCTACCTCACCAGCGCCGATCCCGAGGTCAAACCGGCCCTGGACTTCCGCTACTTCACCGACGAGGAGGACCACGACGGCCGCACCCTCGTCGACGGCATCCGGCTCGCCCGCGAGATAGCGAAGACCGAACCGCTCGCCCACTGGCTCAAGCGGGAGGTGTGCCCCGGCCCGGAGGTCACCTCGGACGAGGACATCAGCGCCTACGCCCGCAGGGCCGCGCACACCGTCTACCACCCCGCGGGCACCTGCCGGATGGGCGCGCCCGAGGACCAGGGGGCCGTGGTCGACCCGCGGTTGCGCATCCGGGGGCTCGACGGCATCCGGATCGCCGACGCCTCCGTCTTTCCGGCCATGCCCGCCGTGAACCCGATGATCGGTGTCCTGATGGTCGGCGAGAAGTGCGCCGAACTGCTCGCGGCCGACGCCCGGACCGGGGGCGAGGGCCGATGAGCGGAGCCGATACCCCCGTCTTCGCCGTCCGGGACCTGTGGAAGGTCTTCGGCCCCCGCGCCGCCCGCGTCCCCGGCGGCGAGTACGCGGCCCTGCCCGCCGCCGAACTGCGCGAGCGCACCGGATGCACCGTCGCCGTGCGCGAGGTGTCCTTCGACGTCCGCAAGGGCGAGGTGTTCGTCGTGATGGGCCTGTCGGGCTCCGGCAAGTCCACCCTCGTACGCTGTCTCACCCGGCTGATCGAGCCCACCGGCGGCACCATCGCCATCGACGGCGAGGACGTCCTCGCGATGGACCGCGCCCGGCTGCGCGAACTGCGCCGCCACCGTGCCGCGATGGTCTTCCAGCACTTCGGGCTGCTGCCGCACCGCAACGTCCTCGACAACGTCGCCTACGGCCTGGAGATCCAGGGCCTGGGCAGGGCCGAGCGCCGGGCCAGGGCAGCCGGACTCGTCGCCAAGGTCGGCCTGTCCGGCCTGGAGGACCGCCGCCCCGCACAGCTCTCCGGAGGGCAGCAGCAGCGTGTCGGACTGGCACGGGCACTCGCCGTCGACCCGTCCGTCCTCCTCTTCGACGAACCGTTCAGCGCCCTCGACCCGCTGATCCGCCGGGAGATGCAGGACGAAGTGGTCAGGCTCCACCGCGAGGAGGGCCGCACGATGGTGTTCATCACCCATGACCTCGGCGAGGCGCTGCGCCTGGGAACCCGGATCGCCCTGATGCGCGACGGCGGCATCGTGCAGCTCGGCACCCCCGAGGAGATCGTCGGATCGCCCGCCGACGACTACGTACGCGAGTTCGTCCGGGACGTGCCGCGCGAACAGGTCCTCACCGTCTCCACCGCCATGCGGCCCCCGGCCGCCGGGGAGGGCGGACGCGGTCCGGCCCTGCGCCCCGACGCCACCGTCTCCGAGGCCATCGAAGCGGTCGCCCGCACCGGTGAGCCCGCCGCCCGGGTCATGGCCGACGGCAGGCTGGTCGGCGTCGTCGACCACGCGTGCCTGCTCGCCGTCGTCGCGGGGACCGGGACACGCGCGGAATCCTCGGGCGGGTTCCCCGCGCGCGACCGAACCCCTGCGGCCCGTGAGGTCCCCTTCGACGGCACCGCCGGAGAGGCCCCGGACGGCGGCCACGAGGTGACCGCCTGATGGCCACCGTCAAACCCGCACCCGTACCCGCGCCCCCGTCCCTCACCGCCACCGGCCCGGCCCCCGGGAGTCCGCGCCGGGGGCCGGTGGCCGCGCTGCGCCGCCGGCCCGCCCTCGCCCGGCTCCTGCTGCTCGCGGTGCTCGCCGTCGTCGCGGTGCCGTTCGTCCACGCCCGCTGGGGCGGGGGAGCCTGGCCCGGTGCGCTGACCGTGGACCTGTCGGCGCCGCTCGGCGAGGTGACCGACTGGATCGTGGGAAACCGTGACAGCCACCCGCTGTTCCTCCACTTCTTCGGCCACATCAGCAACGCGGTCGTGGTCTGCGTACGCGCTGTCTACCTCTTCCTGCTGGCCCTCGGCTGGGCGGGTGTCACCGTGCTGGCCGCCGTCGTCGCCCGGCGCGCGGCCGGGCTCCGGCTCGCCCTGACGGCAGGGGTGTCGTTCCTCGTGTGCGGGCTGCTGGGCATGTGGGTGCCGACCCTCCAGACGCTCGCGCTGATGACCGTCGCGGTGCTCGCCTCCGTGGTGCTCGGCCTGCTCCTCGGGCTCGCGGCCGGGCTCTCGGACCGCGCCTTCCGGATGCTGCGCCCCGTGCTCGACACCATGCAGGTGCTGCCGGCCTTCGCCTATCTGCTGCCCGTGGTGCTCGTCTTCGGCATCGGCGTGCCCGGGGCCGTCCTCGCCACCGTGGTCTACGCGGCTCCGCCGATGGCGCGGCTCACGGCCCTCGGCCTGCGCGGCGCCGACCGGGGGGTCATGGAGGCGGTGTCCTCGCTCGGCGCGACCGGCCGGCAGCGCCTGCTGACCGCCCGGCTGCCGCTGGCCCGCAAGGAACTCCTGCTGGGCCTCAACCAGACGATCATGATGGCGCTGTCCATGGCCGTCATCGCGTCCGTGATCGGTGCCGGGGGCCTCGGCGACCGCGTCTACCAGGCGCTGTCCTCGGTCGATGTCGGCGCCGCGCTCGCCGCGGGCATCCCGATCGTGCTCCTCGCCGTCGTCCTGGACCGTACGACGGAGGCGGCCGGACGGCGGATCGGTACCGCGCCCGCCGGCCCCGCCGGTCTGCGGGGCGCGCGAGGCTGGGCACCGGCCGCCGGGATCACGGTGGCCGTCGTCGTGGCGGGACGGCTCATGGACGGCCGGGTCTGGCCCGAGAGCCTGACCGTGGCCATCGCCCAGCCGGTCAACACCGCCAAGGAGTGGATGGTCGACCACCTCTACACCGGCGTGCCCGTCGTCGGCGGCACCGCCGACTGGGCCGCCCGCTTCACGGACTGGATCCTCAACCCGCTGCGCGGCGGACTGCAGGGCCTGCCCTGGTGGTCGGTGCTGCTGATCGTCGCGGTCCTCGCCCGGACCCTCGGTACCTGGCGGACCGCGGCCACCGCCGTCCTTGCCATGGCGGCCATCGGCGTCCTCGGCGTCTGGGAACCGTCCATGGACACGCTCAGCCAGGTCATCGCGGCCGTCGCCGTCACCCTCGTCCTGGGCTTCTCCGTCGCCGTCGCGGCGGAGCGCGGCGAACGTCTGGAAAGGCTGCTGCGGCCCGTGCTGGACATCTGCCAGACCATGCCGCAGTTCGTGTATCTGATCCCCGTCGTCGCCCTGTTCGGCGTCGGCCGCGCCCCCGCCGCAGCGGCGGCCGTCGTCTACGCGCTGCCCGCCGTCGTCCGCATCACCACCCAGGGACTGCGGAGCGTCGACCCGGCCGCCATGGAGTGCGCCCGCTCGCTGGGGGCCACGCGCGGCCAGCAGCTGCGTCAGGTCCAACTGCCCCTGGCCCGGCCCGCCCTGCTGCTCGCCGTCAACCAGGGAGTCGTCCTCGTCCTCGCGGTGGTCATCATCGGCGGACTCGTCGGATCCGGTGCGCTCGGCTACCAGGTGGTGCTCGGCCTCGCCCAGGGCGACCTGGCCACCGGACTCGTCGCCGGGGCCGCGATCGTCTGCCTCGGCCTGATGCTGGACCGGGTCACCCAGCCCACCGAACGCCGCCGGCACCAGGAGAGCTGACATGACGCGCACCCGAACCCGTACCCGTGCAAGTACCCGTGTCCGTAACCGAATCCGTACCCGTGTCCGTACGTTCGCGGCCGTCTCGTCGGCCGCGGTGCTGCTGGCCGTCACCGGCTGCGGCGCGGCGGACATGACCCGGCAGACATCGCCCTTCGCCGCGCCCGCCGGAATCAGGTCCGTCACCCTCTCCGTGCAGTCATGGGTCGGCGCGCAGGCCAACGTCGCGGTCGCCCAGCGGCTCCTGGAGGACGAGCTGGGCTACCGCGTCGACCTCGTGCAGACGGACGAGGTACCCGCCTGGGACGCGCTCAGCCAGGGCCGCGTCGACGCGATCCTGGAGGACTGGGGGCACCCGGACCAGGAGAAGCTGTACGTCGACGGGAAGAAGACCATCGTGCGCGGCGGGGACCTCGGCGTCACCGGACACATCGGCTGGTACGTACCGAAGTACTGGGCGGACGAACACCCCGACATCACCGACTGGAAGAACCTGAACGCGTACGCGGACGACCTGCGCACCGCGGAGAGCGGTGACAAGGGCCAGCTGATGGACGGTTCACCGTCGTACGTCACGAACGACACCGCGCTGGTGAAGAACCTCGGCCTCGACTACAAGGTGGTCTTCGCCGGGTCCGAGGCCGCGCAGATCACGCAGATCCAGCAGTTCGCCAAGGAGGGGAAGCCCTTTCTCAGCTACTGGTACCAGCCGCAGTGGCTGTTCGACGAGGTGCCGATGGTGGAGGTGCAACTCCCCGCGTACACCGACGAGTGCGGGGCGAAGGCGCCCGAGGACATCGACTGCGCGTACCCGAGGACGCCCCTCCAGAAATACCTCAACGCGGACTTCGCACGGCGCGGCGGCGAGGCGGCCGAGTTCCTCAGGAAGTTCCGGTGGTCCGAGGACGCGCAGAACGAGGTGTCGGCGCTGATCGCCTCGCGGAAGCTCACCCCCCGGGAGGCCGCCGATCGGTGGATCACGGCCAACCCGGAGGTGTGGCGGCAGTGGCTGCCCCGGTGACCGGCCGGTCACCGGGGTGAGCCGGTCGCGGAGGCTAGGGGGGCACGCCCACGGAGGACGTGTCCCCTCGGCCGCCGCGCGGGCGCGGTCAGGGCGGCCCCCGATCCGGCCGGCGGGAGTCAGCGCGCCCGCACCGTCGCCATGACGTCCCGGTCGGGCTGGAGCGTCAGCGTCGGTACCGGCCCGACCGTGCCGGGGTCCACGTCCAGGTCGAAGCGCCGGGCCAGCACGGCCAGGATCAGGACGGACTCGACCATCGCGAAGCGCGTACCGAGGCAGACCCTGGGGCCACCGCCGAAGGGGAACCACGCGTACTCCGCGATCTCGTCGCCGTGCTCCGCGTCCCACCGCTCCGGCCGGAACTCCTCCGGCTCGGGGAACCACCGCGCGTCCCGCTGGGTGGACCACTGGCTGCTCCATACCCTGGTCCCCCGCGGCACCGGTACGCCACCGATCCGCGCGCCCTCCTTGGCCACGCCGGTGACCAGCCAGATCGTGGGGTACAGGCGCAGCGTCTCCTTCACCACCGACTGGGTGTACGTGAGGCGCGCGTAGTCGTCGAACCCGGGCTCGCGGTCGCCGAGCACCCGGTCCAGCTCCTCGGCGAGCGCGGACCGCGCCCGGGGGTTGCGGGACAGGAGGTACCAGGCCCACACCAGGGTGGAGCTGGTCGTCTCATGGCCGCCGATGTACAGCGTGACCGTCTCGTCGCGGATCTCCCGGTCGGTGAGGTGCGCTCCCTTCTCGTCGACGGCGGCGAGGAGACGGCTCAGCAGGTCGGGGCGGTCCTCCTCGCCGACGCGGTGCCGGGCCACGACCCGGCCCACCTCGGCGTCGATCACCGCGGCCGCCTTCTTGATCCTGGCCCGGCCCGGGGTCGGCACCCAGTCGGGGAGCAGCGCGCCGATCCCGCTGAACTCCTTGCCGATCTCGCGCTGGGCGACGTCCATCGCCCGGCCCATCGACTCGGCGTCCGCCGGGGTGTCGACGCCGAAGATGGTGCGGACGGCGATCCTCTGCGTCAGGGCGGCCATCTCCCGCTTGATGTCGACGCGTTGACCGTCCGACCAGGTGTCGGCGAGCTCCACCGTGCTGTCGGCCATCGTCGACGCGTACGACTTCACCTGCTTCGGCCGCACCGAGGGCTGCACCAGGGACCGCTTGCGCCGCCAGTCCGAACCCCGCGCCACCACCACGCCGTTGCCCATCACCGTACGGAAGGCGATGCCCAACGCGGGCTGGTCGAAGGAACGTTCCGTCTCGGTGAGCAGCTCGCCTATGCAGTCCGGGTGGGATATGAACAGGCAGTGGTTCCGGCCGAAACGCCAGCGCACCATGTCGCCGTGCCCGCGCAGACGCTCGAAGAACGCGAGCGGGTCCTTGGCGAACTGCGGCATGCTCCCGAGGAGCGGCAGGCCCTTCGGGCCCGGTACGGGCGCCGGGGTGCGGAAGGCGGCGTCGAGCGCCGTGCCGGTCTCCGTGGACATCAAAGGACTCCGCTCACTGGTGGCGCACCACAGCGGTGCGCGGTGACTCGTCCCCCGTCGAACAGGACGGGGCCGGCGCTCCACCAGGTCGTGGGGCCGGCATGGCCGGCATCCGTCATCGGCCTTGTGGGGCACGCGAGTTGTCGAGGGTATCCGTAGTCCGTCCGATGTTCGAGCGGCCGTCGCGCGGGGGTGTCACGACGACCTGGTACGCGTCCTCGTACACGATCGTGCCGGGCGCGGAGGACTCGATCCGTTCGCACTCCACCCGGTGCTCGGCCAGCAGCGCGAGATAGCCGTCGACCCGCTCGACGAGCTCCACGGCCGTCACCTTGAACCAGGCCGCGGCGCCCGGGTTCACCGCGGGGTCGTAGACGGACGGGTCGGTATCGGACGGGTTGGGGTAGTTGCTGTCGTACCAGTCGTTGCCGGCGCGCAGGAACCGGTACTGCTCCTCGCTCAGCCTGCCCTCCCTGGCCAGGCCGTTGGCGAGGGCGAACACCCCGGGGAAGTGCCCCCTCGGGCTGCGCACGGTGCTCTGGAACCTCACGTACAGCGCCTCGCTCAACAGAACGCTCCCTCCGGGCCGGTGAGTGACGGGCCCCAGGGTAGAGGCGACCGGCGCCGGCCGGGCAGATGTCCCATCCGGCCCGGTGCACCGCGGGGCCGGGAGGACGGGCGGGCGTCACAGACCGACGATCAGCTGAATGCAGACGATCTTGACCAGGATGGCGAGCGCGAACAGCGTCGAGTAGCCGTTGTTGATCCGGCTGTCGCTCGCCCGGCTGTTGGCGTACGCCACGATCGCCGGGTTGCCCACATAGCCGGACAGCAGGCCCATGGTCCGCTCCCGGCTCTGCCCCAGCACCTTGGCGACCAGGACCATCAGCGCGTAGCTGACCACCGCTCCGATCGCCAGTACCGCCACCAGTTTCAGCCCGAACAGCGAGAAGGCGTTCTCCCGGAACGAGTAGCCGGAGGTGAGTCCGACGATCGCGAGGAACAGCAGCAGTCCGATCTGGCGCAGCGTCAGGTTGGCGCGGGTGGGCAGGGTCCACACGAGCGGTCCGGTGCGCCGTCGCCAGCCCAGGACCATGCCCATCACCAGTGGTCCGGCTCCCGTGCCCAGTGCCAGGGTGGTGCTTCCCAGGGTCAGTGACGGGATCCCGATCAGGAAGCCGAGGGCCAGGCCGAGCCCCAGGCTGACCGCGCTCACCTCGCTCACCTTCGCCTCCGTGTCGCCGAGGTAGGCGGTGACCTCGCTCGTCCGTTCGCGCGGCATGACCACCCGGACCCGGTCGTCGAGCTGGAGCACGAGATCGTCGTGGGCGAGCATGTCGAAGTCGCCGCGCCGTACCCGGCTGACGGCAGCGCCGTACCGCTCGGCGAGCCCGAGCCCGGCGACGGTGCGGCCGGCGAGGTCCGGGTTGGTCAGCAGGATCCGCCGGTAGTCCACGGTGCTGCGGTCGTCCAGCAGATGGAGCGGGGCCAGGGAGCCGAGGACGCCGGTCGCGGCCCGCACGTCGTCCTCTCCGCCGACGAGCACGACGAGGTCGCCGGGGCGCAGCCGGTCCAGCTCCCCGGCGACCCGGGTACGGCCCCCGGCCGGCCGGTACTCGCTGGCCAGTACCCGGTGCTCGGTGACCCCCGGAACCTCGGCCCAGACATGGTCGTGGGCCACCTGGACCGTACGGGTGACGAGGGTGGACGGCAGACCCGAGTCCGGGTCGCGGCGGGCGGTCCAGCTGCGGCGGGCCGCGATCGCGGAGACGAACATGATGGTGATGACCACGGCGAGCGGGTAGCCGATGGCGTATCCCACGGCGGGCTCCGTGGGGTCCCGCGAGGCGTCCTGGGCAGCCGCCAGACCGGGAGTGGTGGTCCCGATACCCGCGTATCCGCCCGCGAGGAACGGTCCGCTGATCCCGAACCCGCTGTGGCCGATGAAGCCGACGACGACGGCGGTGACGGCGAGCGCCACGACGGCTCCGGCCATCACCGGGAGCTGGCCGCGCAGTTCACGGAAGAACGCGGGGCCGGACTCCAGCCCGACCGTGTAGACGTACAGGGCGAGCCCCAGCGCGGAGACCCCGGCGGGCACGGCGGCGGCGATGTCCTCGTCGAGCGCTCCGACGAGCAGGCCGACGAAGAGGACTCCGGCGGCACCGAGCTTCACGGGGCCGAACCGCACCATGCCGAGCAGTGCGCCGACCGTGATCACGGAGAAGACGGCCACCCACGGATTGTCCGCGAAGAACTGCCACATCGGTTGTTCCTCCCCGTCTCGAAGCGCCGGAGCCGCTGTCCGGGCCCAGGATCTTCGAGGTCGGCGCCGCCTGCCACTCGGCACAGGAAGGCGCCCCGCCCCCGGAGGGGGACGGGGCGCCGTCGTCGGTCGGCCGGGCGGGCGGTCAGACGCCCGGGGGCACCCGGGACGGGCGACCGCCGCCGCGTGTCAGGGAGTAGCCGAACACGGCCGCGAGCGCCGCGAGCACTCCGCCGCCCGCGGTCCACAGCCAGCGGTCCGTCCACCAGCCGGAGCTCCAGCCGTCGTCCGGTTCGCCGCCCGGCGACACCCGGGGCCCGGACGCGTCGCTGTCGGACGAGGCGTCGTCGGAGGAGCCGTCCGAGGCCTGGCGGGCCAAGGACACGCCCGGCACCAGCGGCTCGGAGAGCGTCCCGTCCACGTCGTGGGCGCCGCCCTTGTCGACCGAGGTGACCTTCATCTCGGCCCCGATCGGCAGACCGAGATCGGTGGCGGGCAGATTGAGGACGGTCAGCCGCACGTAGTAGCTGCCGGGCAGCGGGTCGTCCGCCCAGGGTTCGGACCAGGCCCGCACGGTGCGCAGCACACAGGACAGCTCGACCGAGGCCGCGTCGGCCGCCGCCTTCCTGGTCTGGTGACCGTACATACAGGCCTGACGGCGCCGCAGTCCGTCGTACACATCGATCTGCCAGGTCGACGCGCCGTGCCGGGTGGCACTCTCCGGCAGCGTGACCCGCGCCCTGACGGTGGCGCGCTGTCCGGCGTCGGCGGGGAAGACCCAGTACAGATAGTCGCCCGCGGAGGCGTCGGCGGTGCCGCGCTGCCCCTGCTGGAGCGAGGTGGCGGTACGGAAGGTGGTGCCCGCCTCGGTGGGTCCGGCCGTCCCGGCGCCGTCCTCGTCGGTGCTCGCCGTGGCCGACGGCCCGTCGGCCGCGGCGGCCCCGGCCGAGGTGAGCAGGGAGAGCCCGGCGAGCAGCGCTCCGGCGAAGGCGCGCTTCACACGGTCCGGGCCGCTCGCGCGGTGGTGGGTCCTACGCATCAGTTGGTCCTCCATACGGCGACGCGCCAGCGCGAGATCCAGCCGGTCAGCAGACCCGCGAGCAGACCGGTGAGAACCAGCAGGCCCAGCAGCCACCAGCCCCTGCCGAGTCCGAACGCGGCGGGGTCGGCGGCGTTGTCCGGGCCGTCCACCAGATCCACCGTCAGTTCGACGGGCAGTCCGGGGGCGGTCTTCACGGAGGCGGAGGCCGCCGAGAAGGAGTGGGAGAGCTGGAGACACACGGCCTCGGCGGCCGGTTTCGTGTCGTCCTCGTCCTCCAGCTCCGGCTTGGGGTAGCGCAGTCCGGAGGAGATCACATCCGTACGGCCGGTGCCGGACTCCGAGCCCCGGACGATCTCCCTGCCGTGCACCGTCACCGCCCGGACCAGTACGCCGTAGTCATTGGCGACGGCACGGTCCGCGGCCACGCTCACGGAGGCGCGCAGTTCCTGACCGGGCAGGACGTCCACCCGGTACCAGCGGTGCCGGCCGAACTCCTGGCGGTCGGTGTAGAGACCGGCCTTGAGCCGGGGCGCGGCGGAACAGCTGTCCGCGCCCTCGGTCGCCACCGGGGTGATGACGGGCTCGGCCGCCCGGTCCACCAACTGCGAGACGCGGTCGGAGAGTTCCTCGGTGTGCTGGACAGCGGTGTACGTGCCGCCGGTGGCCTCGGCGATACAGGTCAGCTGCTGCCGGATCTTCGCGTTGGGCACCAGGCCCAGCGTGTCGATGACGAGGTGCACCCCGCGGGCGGCGATGTCCCGGGCGACCTCGCACGGGTCGAGCGGTCCGCAGGTGTCCTCACCGTCGGTGATGAGCACGATCCTGCGGGTCGACCCGCCCTCCCCGAGGTCGTCGGCGGCGCCCAGCAGGGCCGGGCCGATCGGGGTCCAGCCGGTCGGCGCCAGGGTGGCGACGGCGGTCTTCGCCTCGGTGCGGTCGAGCGGGCCGACCGGGTAGAGCTGCTTGGTGTCCTTGCAGCCGACCTTGCGGTCGTCGCCCGGGTAGTCGGCGCCCAGGGTCCGGATGCCGAGCTGCACCTCCTCGGGCACCCCGTCCAGGACGTCGTTGAACGCCTTCTTCGCCGCGGTCATGCGGGACTGGCCGTCGATGTCGCGGGTGCTCATGGAGCCGCTGACGTCGAGGACCAGTTCGACCTTGGGCGGTGCGGAGGCGCGGGGTTCGTCGGCGGCGGCCGGGAGCGCGGTGCCGAGCCCGGCGGTCAGCGTGGCAAGCGCTATGCACACCCCGGCCGTCAGCCGTTTTCTTGTGATCATCGCCGGATCCTATTGAAGATCGGTTCGCATCCCAAAACGGATGGTGCGCGGGGGGACGTCCCTCTTGCGCTCAGCCGCCGAGCAGTGGCTCCGCGGCCCGCTCCAGTACCGAGGTGACCCGCTGCCAGGTTTCCATATCCCTTGGTACAGGCGTGAGTTGACGGTCCGTTGCGGATGGGGTCCGCTCGTTCCAGGAGGCGGACAGGGCCACCGGGTCGCCGCCTCGGGCCGCCGAGGCGGCGAGCGCGGCGGCGCCGAGGGCGACCAGTTCGCCGCTGCCGGGAACGACCAGGGGGCGGCCGGAGAGCCTGCGTACGGTCTCCACCCAGGTCCGGCCCCGGGCGCCGCCGCCGATCAGCCGCAGCGGCCGGGCGGCGACCTCGGGGGAGGCCGGGTCGAGACCGCAGGCCCGCAGCAGTTCGTCGAGCGCCCGCAGAACGGTGACGGCGGCCCCCTCGTAGGCGGCGCCGAGCAGCTGCCGCGGGGTGGTGTCGTGACGCAGTCCGGTGAGCAGTCCGGCGGCGGCGGGGAGGTCCGGAGTGCGTTCGCCGTCCAGATAGGGGAGCAGCACCGCCGCGCCCCCGGGGATGGCGTCCTCGCGGTCCAGGTTCAGCAGGGCGGCGACCTTGTCGACGGCGAGCGTGCAGTTCAGCGTGCAGGCCAGCGGGAGATAGGTGCCGTCCGCCCCGGCGAAGCCGGAGAGGGACGGTGCGACGGGCCGGGTGCGGGTCGCGGCGAAGACCGTGCCGGAGGTGCCGAGGCTGAGGACCGGGTGGTCGAGCAGACCGGCGCCGCCGAGGCCCAGGCCGACGGCCGCGCTCATGTTGTCGCCGGTCCCGGCCGCGACGGCGATCCCCTCGGGCAGCCCCAGCGCCCCGGCGGCGGCCGGGGTCAGGGAGCCGACGCGGGCCGCCCCGGTGGGGGCGACCTCGGGGAGCAGGGCGGGGTCCAGGCCGAGCAGAGCGAGGACCTCCGGGTCGTAGGAGCCGGTGGCGGTGGAGTACCAGCCGGTGCCCGAGGCGTCCCCGGGGTCGGTGGCGGCGGTGCCCGCGAGCCGTTCGGTGAGGAAGTCGTGGGGGAGCCGCACGGCCGCCGCGGCGGCGGCGGTCGCCGGGTCCCGCTCGCGCAGCCACTGCCACTTCGACGCGGTGAGGGCGGCCACCGGCGCCGAACCGGTCCGCGCGGCCCAGGCGGCGGGGCCGCCGAGCGCGGCGGTGAGGGCGGTGGCCTGCGGCGCGGAACGGGTGTCGTTCCACAGGAGCGCGGGGCGCAGCGGCCGGCCGGACCGGTCCAGCACGACGAGCCCGTGCTGCTGCCCGGCCACCGCGATGCCGGTGACGGCGGTGACGGGCACCCCGGACTCCTTCATTCCGGCGGCCACGGCCTCGCACAGTGCCCGCCACCAGACCTCGGGGTCGCTCTCCCGCGCCCCGCCGTCCCCGCTGACCAGGTGCGGGGAGCGGCCGACGGCGAGCGTCTCACCGGTCACGGCATCGATGACGGCCGCCTTGGTGGACTGCGTGGAGCTGTCCACGCCGATGACGACGGAACGCGACGGCATGGGCTACCTCATTCTCGCGGTACGGGTATTTGGTTGCGAGGGAAACAAATTACGTGAACGAGGCCCCGTCGAACAGGGGGCTCCCCGGTCTCGCGCGAAGTGAGGGGTTATGCCGGAAGGGGGATCCGTGCATGATTAGTCATGACAGTGAACAAATAAGGTCCGGCCGGTGCGGGCGTCGGCGGACCGACGGCATCCGAAGGCGGCCAGACCATGACGGAACGCTTCACCCCCACTCCGGCGGACAGGTTCAGCTTCGGTCTGTGGACGGTGGGATGGCAGGGCCGCGACCCCTTCGGCGACGCCACCCGGGCCCCGATCGACCCGGTCGACTCCGTGCGGCGGCTCGCCGAACTCGGCGCCCACGGGGTGACGTTCCATGACGACGACCTGATCCCGTTCGGCTCGACGGACACCGAGCGCGAAGGGATCGTCAAGCGGTTCCGGCAGGCGCTGGACGCGACCGGCCTCGTCGTACCCATGGCGACGACGAACCTCTTCACGCACCCCGTGTTCAAGGACGGCGCGTTCACCGCCAACGACCGCGACGTACGCCGGTACGCGCTGCGCAAGACGCTGCGCAACATCGACCTCGCAGTCGAACTCGGCGCCACCACCTATGTCGCGTGGGGCGGCCGGGAGGGCGCGGAGTCGGGCGCCGCCAAGGACGTCCCGGTCGCGCTGGACCGGATGAAGGAGGCGTTCGACCTGCTGGGCGACTACGTCACCGAGCAGGGATACGACCTGCGGTTCGCCATCGAACCCAAGCCGAACGAGCCGCGCGGCGACATCCTGCTGCCCACCATCGGCCACGCCCTCGCCTTCATCGAGCGCCTGGAGCGCCCCGAACTGGTCGGCGTCAACCCGGAGACCGGACATGAGCAGATGGCCGGGCTGAACTTCCCGCACGGCATCGCCCAGGCCATGTGGGCGGGCAAGCTCTTCCACATCGACCTCAACGGTCAGTCCGGCATCAAGTACGACCAGGACCTCCGCTTCGGCGCCGGCGATCTGCGCCAGGCGTTCTGGCTGGTCGACCTGCTGGAGCGGGGCGGCTACGAGGGCCCGCGCCACTTCGACTTCAAGCCGCCGAGGACCGAGGACCACGAAGGTGTCTGGGCCTCCGCCGCGGGCTGCATGCGCAACTACCTGATCCTCAAGGAGCGCGCGGCCGGCTTCCGGGCCGACCCCGCCGTACAGGAGGCGCTGCGCGCCGCCCGCCTCGACGAACTGGCCCTGCCCACCGCGGAGGACGGCGTCGCCGGACTGCTCGCCGACCGCTCCGCGTACGAGGACTTCGACGTCACCGCCGCCGCCGAACGCGGGATGGCCTTCGAGGCGCTGGACCAGCTGGCGATGGACCATCTGCTCGGCGTCTAGGGCCTCTTGCGGGGGTGCGCGTACGGGGCAGGGCTCCCGGTAGTCCGGCCGCGTACGCGCCGTCCCGTACGCGCCGCCCCGTACGCGCCGTCCCGTACGCGCCGTCCCGTACGCGCCGCCCCGCACACGCCGCCCCGTACGCCTGACCGGGCGCACCCGTACGCCGTACCGGGCGCACCCGGTACCCGCCCCGGCCCGCGCCCGTCGCCGGGCGGGTTCACCGGGCGTACGCCACCGGATCCGTCAGCACGTCCCGCACCACGAGCGCCGCCGCGCCCCGTGCCGCGTCACCGGCCACGGACGAGGCCCGCAGCCGTCCGCCGTCCCGGGACCAGAGCCCGGACACGACCCGACCGGTCAGCTCCTCGTCCGCGGGCGGCGACAGCCAGGGCATCAGGCCCCGGTATATCCCGCCGAGCACCACCGCGTCCGGGTCGAGCAGATTCACCGCACCGGACAGCACCCGGCCCAGCATCCGGCCCGCGCCGTCGACCGCCGCCACCGCACGCGCGTCACCGGCCCGCGCGCGTCGCTCCAGTTCCGCGACCCCGGCACCGCCGCCGGCCCCGTCGATCCCGGCCGCCCGCAACAGTGCCGACTGCCCCGCGTACTGCTCCAGGCAACCCCGCGCTCCGCATCTGCACTCCGGGCCCGAGGGGTCCACCACCACATGCCCGATCTCCCCGGCGAAGCCGTGCGCACCGCGCAGCAGCTCCCCGTCGATCACCAGCGCGCCGCCGACCCCGATCTCACCGGTCAGGTACAGAAAGCTGCGGACCTTGTCGAGCCCGCCGAACCACAGTTCGGCCAGCGCCGCCAGATTGGCCTCGTTCTCCGAACGCACCGCGAGCACCGCCCGGCCGGGCCGCAGCCCGGCGAGGGCGTCCGCGAACAGTTCCTCGGCCGGCACCCGGTTCCAGCCCAGATTGGGGGCCTGGCGCACCGAACCGCCGGAGACGAGCCCCGGCAGCCCGAGCGCCGCACCGACGGGGTGCAGATCCTGCTCGCGCGCCGACTCCAGGGTCCGGGCCGCGATCCGGGCGGCCCGCGCCAGGACCTCCCCGGGCGGGGCGCCCCGGTTGTCGAGGTGTTCGGTCTGCCGGACCCGGCCGGTGCCCGCCAGATCGACGACGCAGACCGAGACGTAGTCGATGTTGATCTCCACGCCGATCCCGGCGGGGCCGGTGCGCGCCACCTTCAGCGCCGTACCCGGGCGTCCGGCCTGGCCGCTGAAGGTCTTGCCCGACTCGGTGAGGAAGCCGATGTCGAGCAGCTGCTCGACCAGCGAGGACACCGCGGCGCGGGTCAGTCCGACCCGGGCGGCCACCCCTGCCCGGGTCGCCTCCCCGGCCTCGCCCACATTTCGGACGGCGCGCAGGACGAGGCTCAGATTGTTCCGTCGGACGGTGTCCTTGTCGGCCTTGGGGCCCAACGGTGCGGGGGTGCTCTTCATATCGTCGCCGAGCCTATGTGATGCCGGGCGGGGCGGGCAGCGCGCCGGGACGGGGATCGGCCCCCGCCCGGCGCGCCGCCCGCCCCGGCAGGACGGCGTACCGGCGCACCCGGCTCAGGGCTTCGCGCCCCGCGCCTCCAGCATGTCCGCCATGAGCCCGATCTCCGACTGCTGGCCGCGCACCATGCCGTCCGCCAGATTCCTGATCGCGTCCGTGCCCGCGGAACCGGCGGCGGCCCGCGCCATGTCGGCGCCCGCACGGTGGTGGACGGTCATCAGCCGGAGGAACAGCACCTCCGCGTCCCGGCCCCCGGCCGCCCGCAGCTCCTCCAGTTCCGCGTCGGTGGCCATGCCCGGCATCAGCGAGCCGTCGCCCTTGGGCGTGACCGTGTGCCCCATCCAGGCCATCGGCGGTCCGGCCGCGCTCTTGGGCAGGCCCCACAGCTCCAGCCAGCCCAGCATCATGCCGCGCTGGTTGGCCTGCGTATTGATGATGTCGTAGGCGAGACGCCGTACGTCCTCGTCATCCGTACGGTCCCGGACGATGAACGACATCTCGACGGCCTGCTGATGGTGGATCGACATGTCCCGGGCGAAGCCCGCGTCGACCGAACTCCCGGCGGGCGCCGACCCTGACGCCGGCCGCCGGTCCGACGGGGCGGCGGCGGACGGCCGTACGACCATCAGCGCCACCAGGCCCAGCGCCAGCAACAGCACCGCGGCTCCCGCCACGGCCATCCGGCGCGAGCCGCGCGGGTGCGGGGCACTCGTGTGCGGGGCGGCCGTCACTTGGCGAGCCCACCGGTGCACGCCGCGCCCGGCTCGGGAGTCTGCGGGCCCTGGACGTACTTGGTGAAGAACTGCGCGACGCGGGCGTCCGAGGCGCTCTTCACCGTGACCTGCTTGCCCCAGGCGCTGAGCATCAGCGGGGCGTCCTGGTCCTTGACGGGGCTCATCAGGGAGTACGGGGTGGAGGAGACCCGCTCGCCCAGCGCCTTGATGTCCGCGGGCTTCGCCTTCTCGTTGTACGTGACCCAGACGGCACCGTGCTCCAGGGAGTGGACGGCGTTCTCCTTCGGTATCGCCTCGGTGTAGACGTCGGCGTTGCAGTTCATCCACACCTGGTTGTGGTCGCCGCCGACGGGCGGGTTCATCGGGTAGCTGACCGGCTTGTCCACGTGGTTCTGGGTCAGCTTGTCCCAGCTGCGCTCACCCGTGACGGGGGAGGACTTGGCCTGCTCCTCGGCCTTGTCCTGCTCATCGGCCTGCGCCATGAGATAACCGCCCCCGGCGACGAGCGCGGCGACCACGGCCACGGAGGCGCTGATGGTGATGACGCGGTTGCGGCGCTCACGGGCCCGCTCCTTGCGGCGGGCCTCTTCGAGCTTGGCGCGGCGCGCGGCGGTGGCGCTGTTCTGGTTCTTGGGGGAAGACGTGTTCTTGGCGGAAGCCATGGAGGGTCCTCGGGTTCGAACGGGATGCATACGTGGCGATGCATGGAGGGAAGAGGGCGTACGGACGGCCGTCCCCGCCGGTTTCCGGCACCTCGTGCGCGGAATTCGGTACGGGAACGGACCCGGGCCCTCTAGATCCGTTGGACCTGGAGACGCAGGTGATCGACGGCGCGCACACCGTCGTTGGCGGGGCCGCGGATGGCCGCCGCGCCGGTGAGCGGGGCGACGGGGACCACGGTCACGGCGGAGGGGAGCGCGAGGGGGGCGGAGGGGCCCGGCAGGACCATGGCCTTCGAGTGGTCCGAGGTGCCGTGGCAGGACGTGCCCATGCCCCGGTCGCCCGGGGCGTCCGCGACCACGCGGGCCGCCGCCGCCTCGGGCGTCGGGGTCATCGCGTGGGCGGCGGCGTGGCCGTGCGCGCCGGCCGGCGGCACCGCGCCGGCCGAGGTGGTCAGCGAGCAGCAGAAGAACATCGCCAGGAGGACGAACACCCAGCCGAGCGAGGCGGGCGTACGCATGCTGCCCCGTCGCCGGTCGGTCCGCACGCTCAGCCTGTTCATCGCCGCCATCGTAATAGGTATATGAAGGTTCAAGGAGTGTGGGGGCACGGGCCCGCGGGATAGTGTGCCCCGGTGACCACGCAATCGAACATACCTGCGGGCTGGTTTTCGGACCCTCATGGCGCGCCTCAGCTGCTGCGTTACTGGGACGGCTCCCAGTGGACCGAACACACGCACCCGGCCGGCGGGCAGCAGACCGCAGCCCCCTCCCAGGAGCCGGTCCAGCAGTCCCAGCAGGGTCAGCCGGTCCAGCACGGTCAGCCGGTCCCGCAGGGTCAGGTGCCACAACAACAGCACCTGCCACAACAGGCTCACGCACCCCAGCCGGTTCAGCAGGCCCACACACCCCAGCCGGTCCAGCAGCCGCACACGCCCCAGCAGGCACATGTGCCGCCGCAGCAGGCCGCGCCCGGTGTCCCTTCGCTGTTCACGCAGCAGGTCCTGGTGGTCAACCAGAAGGCCAAGCTGATCGAGGTGACGAACGAGTACAGCGTCTTCGACCAGCACGGCAGCACGATCGGCTCGGTCGTGCAGGTCGGCCAGAGCACCCTGCGCAAGGTGCTCCGGTTCGTCTCCAGCATCGACCAGTACCTGACGCACCGGCTGGAGATCCGCGATGCCCACGGCACGCCGCAGCTGCTGCTGACCCGCCCCGCGAAGTTCATCAAGTCCCGGATCATCGTCCAGCGCCCCGATGGCGCAACGGTCGGCGAGATCGTCCAGCAGAACGCCATCGGCAAGATCAATTTCGCGATCATGGCCGACGGCCGGCAGGTCGGTGCCATCAAGGCCGAGAACTGGCGTGCCTGGAACTTCGCGATCGTCGACCACAACGACGCCGAGATCGCCCGGATCACCAAGACCTGGGAGGGGCTCGCGAAGACCATGTTCACCACGGCCGACAACTATGTGCTGCAGATCCACTACCAGCTGCCCGAGCCGCTGCTGAGCCTCGTCGTCGCGACGGCGCTGACCGTGGACACCGCCCTCAAGCAGGACGCCCGCGGATTCGGCTGACCGCCGGTGCCGCACGGGGATGTGCCCCCGGCGCCGGTGCGGGCGTCAGGGGCACATCGGGTCGCGTCACCGCGGGTCAGACCTCATCGTGCCGCTCCTGCGGCGGACCGAGGCGGCCGAACACCGCGGCCAGGACCACCGCTGCCAGCGCCCCGGCGGCGACCCCGCTGCCGAAGACCGTGCGGGCCCACACCGGCAGCCCCGCGTACATCTCGGGCGCGAAGACCGGCAGCAGGCCGACGCAGAGCGCCAGCGCCACCACGATCCCGTTGGTCCCGTGCGAGAGGTTCTCGCGGCTGAGCATGCCGAAGCCCATCGTCGCGATCACCGCGTAGATGATCAGGCCCGCCGCGCCGACCACCGGCTCGGGGATGGCGGCCAGCAGCCGGGTGAGCGGCGTGAGCAGGCCGCACACGATCAGCAGTACTCCGGCGCCCGCCGTGACGAACCGGCTGCGCACCCGGGTCAGCTGCACGATGCCGATGTTCTCGGCACTGGTCACCATCAGCGACGTACCGAAGACCCCGGCGCCCAGCGAGGTCACCGCGTCGGCGCGGGAGATGCGCGGCACATCGCGCGCCGCGTTCGGTGTGCGCCCCACGGCCTCGCTGTTCAGCACGGTCTGCCCCGTCGCCTCCGCCAGTGACGCGAGGGCGAAGACGAGCAGCGGGACCGCGGCCAGCAGGTCGAAGTGCGGAGTGCCGTACGGGAACGGGTCGGGGAGCGCGAACGTGCCGCCGTGCGCCACATGGAACGTCGTACCGCTCACCGCGGCGACGACCGTACCGCCGACCAGCCCGAACAGCACGGACATCTGGCGCCACACTCCCCGCATCAGCAGGAAGAACAGCGCGGTGATGCCCAGGGTGGCGAAGCCGAGGCCGGGCCCCGAGGCGATCATCGGCGAGGTGATCTTGATCATGTTGATCCCGATCAGGACCACGGTCGTCCCCATCACCAGGGGCGGGAAGTACCGCACGAGGCGCCCGTAGAACGGCAGCACGAGCAGCAGGAAGACCGAGGCGATCAGTACCGAGCCGGAGGCGGTGGCAGGCCCGTGCTCCTTGGCGACCTGGAGGAAGATCGCCACCGCCGCACCGCCCGGCAGCATCAGGAAGGGCAGCCGGGCGCCGATCCGCAGCGCCTTGACGCCCAGTGACTGGAGCAGCGCGCCCACGCCGCACAGCACCAGGGTCGCGCTGAGGAGTGACGCGGTCTGCGAGGCGGACAGCGACAGCGTGGTGGCGATCAGGATGACCGAGGAGACCGGGGCGGCGACCCCGGCGAGCAGATGCTGGAAGGCCAGCGGGGCCAGCTTCGGCAGGGGCAGCCGCTCGTCGACCGGGGCGACGGGGGAAGCGGCGGCGGGTGCCGGGGCGGCGGCGGTGCCGGTGTCGGGGACGGGAGAGGCCATGGTCCGGGCTCAGCCCTTCGGGACGTCGAGCCAGGGGAGCTCCCGGGCCGAGTAGCGGTAGGACCGGAACACGGCGTTGGGCTCGGAGGGGAACAGCTTGCGCACTTCTTCTTCCTGGTAGCCGCCGAAGAACGGCACGATGTACTCCCAGCACAGATAGCCGTCCGGGGTCACCTCGAAGAGGCGGCCCGCGGGGGAGTCCGTGACGAGCGTGTTGCCGTTCGGCAGGCGCTGGGCGCTGCCCATGAACGGGGCGAAGAACGACTCGCGCGCCGGGTCGTGGTACTCCCAGACAATGGTGCCACCGGCCCGCTCGATCTCGATGACCCGGCTGAACGGCACGTCCCACCGCGGCCGGAAGACGCCGTTGTCGAAGACCAGGAAGTTGCCGTTCTCCAGCTCCGTCGGGCAGTGCTGCTGCGATACGGTGCCGGGCTCGCTGCGCCAGATGATCTCACCGGTCTCCCGGCTGATGACCACGACGGCCGAGACCGAGCGGAAGCTGGCCAGGATGTTGCCGTCGCTGGTCGGCAGCACGCTGTTGATCAGCGGGTAGTGCTCGCGGGAGTAGTCCGGGTGCAGCGGGAACGCCTCGCGGTCCAGGTGCTCGGAGACCTTCCACTCCCACACCGTGCGGCCCTCGGCGTCCACCTCGACGATGGTGTCCGCCCACACCGTGCCCTCGGGCTCGGAGCCCGGCACCCCGCCCCGGACCGCGGCGGCGGCCTCACCGGTCAGCGGTTCCAGGGCGCTGTAGAGCAGCCGGCCGTCGCCGTAGTGGTACGCGTCATGGTGCTGGTAGCGGTCCCGGTGCTCGCGGACCACGGTGCCGTCCGGGGTGATCTCCTGCATGATCCCGCCGCGGTACTTGTGCCACATCGGGAAGAGCGCCGGCTCGTCGGGCAGGACCCCGTTGTAGGCGAGATTGCCGTTGGGCAGGATGCGGGCGTGCCGGCCGGGGCGGTGGGGGAGGTTCCACTGGTGGACCACCTCGCCGTGCAGGTCGATGAGGTAGACCTCGCCGCTGCCGGTCAGCGGGGCGAAGAGGGTGTAGCCACCGGCGCTCGCCTCCTCGTCCAGGGCTATGAGCCCGGTGCCTCGGCGCCGACGCTGGTTCTGGTCCACGAGGGGCATGGATCGATCCTCCCGGTTAACTTTTTTAGGTGGTGCTTAAAAGATTAACCGGCCCGGTAGGCTGCTCCTCGCCCCGCCGGCTGTGGTGTGCGGCACGCGGGACACGGAGCGAGGGACATGAGCGAGGCGGAGACCCCCCAGGTCGGCCCCGGAATCCGGCGGCGCCGCCGCGCCCTGGAGCTGACGCTCGCGGAGGTCGCCCGGCGGGCCGGGCTCTCGGTGCCCTTCCTCAGCCAGATCGAGAACGGCCGCTCCCGCCCGAGCATGGGGTCCCTGCAGCGGATCGCCGACGCGCTCGACACCACGGCGGTGCAGTTGCTGTCGACGGCCGAGGCGCCGCGCCCGGTCGACGTCGTGCGCGGCGCCTCCGCCTCGGTGCGGGAGGCGGGTGCCGAGGGCGAGGCGGAGGGCCGGATGCGGCCGCTCGTGCGGGGCCATCAGCGCCTGCACGCGCTTGAGTTCACCGGCGCCCACGACTGGGGCCGGGAGTTCCGGCACCGCAACGACGAGATCCTGTACGTCGCCGACGGCTCGGCGGAGGTCGAGGCCGACGGCAGCTTCTACCGGCTGGAGCGGGGCGACACGCTCTACTGCGCGGGTGGACTCGTCCACCGCTGGCGCCCCATCGCCCCGGGCACCCGGGTCCTGGTGGTCGGCATCGCCGACCATGTGCAGGCGACCGACGAACAGGGCGGCTGACGGGCGGGACCGCCGACGGGCCGGGCGGCCGAGGGGGTGGGCGACCGGTGGGCCGGGTGGATTGCCGGGCGCTAATCGTTTACAGGTGTAATACCTGTTAATCTATTTGAGTGAGCCATACAACTACACGAACCCGGCAACCCCTCGTCCGCGGACTCCCGCTGGCCGGCGCGCTCCGTCTCGCCCGCCCCTCGGACACCTGGTTCAAGCCCGCGCTGAGTGTGGTCGTCGCTTCCGCCGTACCGAATCTGCTGCTGTTCGCCCTCGGCCGGCTGGACCTCGTGATGTACACGATGGCCGGTTCACTGTGCGCGCTGTACGGCCACAGCCTGCCGTACGCCCGGCGGGCGCGGGCCGTCGCGGGGGTGGTGCTCGGCATGCTCGCAGGACTCGCCGTATCACTCCTGACCGCCTCGCTCACCGGCTCGACCGCCGTTCTCGTCGCGGTCGCCGCGCTGCTCGCCGCCGCCCAGAAGACCCTCTGCGACGCGACCAGGATCGGCCCGCCCGGCCATGTGATCTTCACGTTCGTCACCTCCGCCGCGCTGTTCGCCCCGCAGCACCTCGGGCAGATCCCCGGCCACCTCGCCCTGACGCTCGCCGCGGGGGCCGTGTCCTGGCTGGTCACCGTCGTCGGGCCCGCGCTGATCCGCCGGGAGGGCCCCGAGCGCCGGGCCACCGCCCGCGCGCTCGACGCCGCGGCCGCCTGCTCCGCCGACCCCGGGCCCCGTACCCGGCACGCCGCGGCCGCCGCCGTGCACACGGCCTGGCAGTGCCTGCTCGCCTCCGGCAGGCCGACCCCCGTACGCCGCGCCCTGGAACGTCTCGTGGTGCACGCCGAAGCCGCGCTCGCCGGATCCGCGCTCAGCGGCCACACCGCGGCCGCCGGCCCCGCGCAGCTGCGCGCCTGGGCCGCCGCCACCCGTGCCCGCGGCCCCGTTCCCACCCCGCCGCCCGCCCCCGGCACGGCGGACGAGCTCTTCGGCATCGACGCCGAACGCGCCGAGCGGCGCGCCGCGGGCGGCCGGCGGGACGCCCACCGCCCGCTGCTGCGCGGCCTCGCCCCCGGCTCCCCGCTGCTGCCCGTCGCGGCCCGCACCCTCATCGGCTGCGCGCTCGCCGGATATCTCTGCGCCGCACTCGGTGTCGGCCGCCCCTACTGGGCGATCGTCACCGCCGCCTCCCTCTACCAGGCCAATGTCACCCTGTCCTGGAACCGGACCCTCCAGCGCACCGTGGGCAACCTGCTCGGGGTCCTCGTCTTCGCCGCGGTCCTGCCCCTCACCCGGACCGGCCCCCTCGCCCTCATCGCCTGCGTCCTGTTCTTCAGCTTCGCCGCCGAGGCCCTGATCACCCGCAACTACTGGCTGGGCTCCGTCGCCGTGACCCCGATGGCGCTGCTGGTCCTGGAGTTCGGCGGCGCCGTGCATCCGGCCGGGGAACTCATCGGCGACCGGGTCCTGGACACCCTCGTCGGCGCGTTCGTGGGGTTCCTCGCCGCGGTGCTCGTCACCAACCGACGGGCCGCCGGACGCGTCGAGAAGGCACTGGCAGCCACGGGCAGTGCCCGCGCCCAGGCCCTGCGGATGCTCGCCGATCCCGCCGCGGCGCCCGCCTGCCTGGACCGCGCGCGCCGCCGGCTGACCGGTTCCCTCGTGGAACTCCGCGAGGCCGGGGACACCGCCGCCGGGGAATGGTGGCAGCGCGCCCTGCCCGAGCGGGAGCTCCTCGCGGCCGAGCAGGCCGGACACCGTACGCTCGCCGCGACAGCACAACGGCAGGGGCTGATCGCCCTCGCCCCGGAGAACGGAGCGGTGTGACCGACGACATCGTTGCCTCGGTGGTACGGCAGTGGCAGGCCGTCAACCCCGGGCTCGACACCGGACCGATGGAACTCATCGGCCGTATCAACCGCTGCGCCGCGCTCCTCCAGCAGGCGGAGGACGCCCCGTTGCGCACCGCCGGGCTGACGCGCGCCGAGTTCGACCTTCTCGGCGCGGTGCGCCGCACCGCCCGCGAGCTGACCCCCGGGGAGCTGGCCCGCGAGACCTTCTCCTCCGGTGCCGCGGTCACCAAACGCCTCCGGACCCTCCAGGAGCGCGGCCTGATCGACCGCCGCGGCGACGCACGCGACCGCAGGGTCGCCCATGTCCGGCTCACCGAGGAGGGCCTCGGCCTGGTGGACCGGCTGCTTCCCGAGCAGCTCGCGTACGAACGGGCCGTACTCTCCGGCCTCGACGACCGGGCACGCGAGCTGCTCAGTGCCCAGCTCAGTCAATTGCTGGTGCAGTTGGAGGGACGCATCGGCGGCGCCCGGCGCTGACGGGGCGGGGACCGGCCGTCACAGGACGCGACCGGAGGTCAGCAGCGCGGCCGACTGCCGCAGCTGCCCGGCCCGTTCGGCCAGGTCGGTGTCGCGGGAGCGGCCTGCGGGAGCCGACGCGGTCAGGGCGAGACGGTCGCGCCAGCCCGCGCCGGCGAGCGGCACCGCCACGGCGTTCAGGCCCGGGACCGACTCACCCAGGCTGAGCGCGTGCCCGGCGGCGCGGATCCGGTCCAACTCGGCCAGCAGCGCGGCGCGGGAGGTGATGGTGGAGGTGGTGACCCGCTCCAGTTCCTCGTACGGATACAGCGCGCACACCTGGTCCGGAGTCATCCGGGAGAGCAGCATCTTGCCCCCCGCGGTGGCGTGTGCCGGCCGGGTGCCCCCCTCCAGCATCACCCGTACCGGATGGGAGGACTCCCTGCCGTCCGTGACGACGATCCGGTCGCCGATCAGAGCGGTGCTCTGCACCGTCTCGCCGGTCCGCCGCGCCGCGTCCTCCAGCACGGCCCCGAGCCGCTCGCGGACAGCGGAACCGAAACCCGCCGGGCGGCCGAGCCGCACCAGTTCGGGGCCCGCCGAGTAGCCGCGGCCCGAGCTCTCCCGGATCACGAACCCCCGGCCCTCCAGGGTGCTCAGCACCCGGTGGGCGGTGGACCGGCCGATGCCCAGCAGCCCGGCGGCCTCGGTGACGGTGAGGGTGTCATGGGTGAGGAACAACTGCATCAGCCGGAGGCCGGTGTCCAGTGATTCGATGGTGTAGCCGCGTGCCGCCGTCATGCCGCGCCCGTCCTGGCCGGGTGCCGTCGCGGTGAGCGGGCGGGTCCGGACAACCGCGCGGCGTACGTGGGTTCACGGGTTCGTGCGGCGTACGTGGGTTCATGACTCCGCACGGCGTAGGTCGGTTCGTGACTGCGCACGGTGTGCGCGAGTCCGCGGCTCCGTGCGCCGGTGCCCTCGGGCGGCGGCGGGTTCACCCGTGCGCCCGCACGTACGCCCGTAGGGCCCGTCATCGGGGTGATTTTGCCGTCCACTCTTCCGGCGGGCATGAATCTGCTCCTTTCGATCCGGTTCGAGCACATGTGCCCCTGTCCCGTTCTGCGGTACGGGGTGGGCTGCTTGGGCCAGTGTCCTCACTACTGTGCCTCGGCCGTCCCGCTCTGCGGTACGCAAGGGCGCGAGGCCGGCCGTTTTCCCCGCATCGTCACTCACCGCGCACGCTCGGAGGCGCTGAGTGCAAAAACTGGTGAGTGTATTACTGCCGGAGTGCTCGCGCAGGGGGTTGGGTGAATATGCCGAAGCACTGTTCTGATCTGGCTAAGCTCACGCGCAGTGAAGTCGAGTTGATATGAATTCGAGCACTTGTTCATGAGTATCCGCACCCGTACGCATACATCCCGGAATCAACCGCCAGAGGGTTTAGATGGTCCGTGTTGAACCACCGCCGACCGACCGAGAAATTCCCGTTGTCCGCGTAGTCCTGCTGCCCGTGGTGCTGCTGGCCGGCGCCACCGCCGCCGGTTCGGCGCTGGTGACCGAGGTCGCTCGGATACCAGTCGCCGTGTGCGGCGCGATCACCACGCTCGTGGTCTGCGCGCTCGCCGTCGCGCTGAACCGCCGCCGGCGCGCGATGCGCGTCCAGCGCATCGAGTACGAAAAGCGCATCGCCTTCCTGGAACACCGCATCCTCTCGCACGACGCCGAGACGGTGCGGCTCACCAAGGAGGTCATGCCCGCCGCGATCCGACAGCTGCGCGTGGGCAATTCGCCCGAAGAGGTGATGCGCGACGTCTTCGACGCGGACCCCGCCAACCACCATCTGCCCAGGGCGCTGCGCGAGCAGGTCTTCCAGGTCCTCGACATCATCGACGCCGAAGAGGCGCGGCGTGACTCCGCGCAGCGCGCCTTCGTCGCCGTCGCCCGGCGCGTCCAGGCGATCGTGAACCGGCAGGCGAGCGAGCTGCGGGAGATGGAGGACCACTACGGGCGCAACCCCGAGGTCTTCGACGACCTGCTCCGCCTCGACCACGGCACCGCGCTGATCGGCCGTCTCGCCGACTCCATCTCGGTGCTCGGCGGGGCCCGGCCCAGCCGCCAGTGGCCCAAGCCCGTACCGCTGTTCAGCGTGCTGCGCGGCGCGATGTCCCGCATCCTGGAGTACCCGCGGATCGAGCTGCACTCGATCTCCAAGATCGCCATCGTCGGCACCGCGGTCGAGCCGCTCATCCATGCCTGTGCCGAGCTGCTCGACAACGCGACGCGCTACTCGCCGCCGCAGACCAAGGTGCACGTCACCGCGGTCGAGGTGCAGACCGGCATCGCCATCGAGATCGAGGACGGCGGCGTCAGCCTCAGCGAGGAGGCCCGCGCCAGGGCCGAGAACATGCTCGCCCAGGCCCAGGCCGGCATCAACATGAACGACCTCGGGGAGTCCCCGCGGCTCGGTATGGCGGTCGTCGGCCGGCTCTCCCGCATGTACCAACTCCAGGTATCACTACGTCAGTCGGCGTACGGCGGGGTCCGGGCCGTGCTCATCGTGCCGCGCGAAATGATCACCACCGGGCCCGCGCCCGGAATCGCGCACGGCATCGGCGCCACCTCACGGCCCAACAGTTCGCTGGACATGTCGCAGCTCCAGCACGTCGTGCCGCCCCCCGGCAAGCGCAAGCCCAAGCCGGCGTCCACCGGCCTGCCGCCCTCCGTGGTGGCCGGCCTCCCCGAAGGAGCCTCCGCCGGACCCTCACCGCACCCGGTCCTTCCGGCGTCAGCCATGGACGACGACGTTCCGATCGTGACCGAGTGGACCGAGGGCGGCCTTCCGCAGCGCCGCAGCCGGGGCCGCGCCCCCCTCGGATCGCACAACCTCCCCCAGCAGCCCCAGCCGCCCGCCGTCGACTCCGCCAACGGGGCGCACGACGGCCGACGGGGCAGGGCGGGCGGCGAGGAGGGCGGACCCGCCAAGGGCCAGGAGAAGCCCCCCGGCCTCTGGCTGGAGGCCTTCACCAAGGCGGTCAACGGCGTGCCGCAGGAACCGAAGAACGGCGAGGACTCTGACGATGCGTGGGACAAGGGAGACCTGAAGTGATCCAGCAGCGCGGGAACATGGACTGGATGCTCAAGGAACTGGCCGACGATGTGCCCAGCATCCATCAGATCGTGGTGCTGTCATCGGACGGGCTGCGCATCGCGATGCACGGCGGCGACCCCGATGTCGCCGACCGCCTCGCGGCGGCCTGCGCCGGACTGCAGAGCCTGGCCGCCGCCGTCGCCACCGAGATTCCCTACAGCGACGGTCTGATGAAGCTGGTCGTCATCGAAGTCACCGGCGGCTTCTTCTACTTGATGGCGGCCGGAACCGGTGCCTACCTCGCGGTGCTGGCGGGCGAGACCATCGACGCCGGGATGGTCGGCGCCCGCATGCGTGACCTGGTCGTCCGGATCGGTGCCCATCTGACCAGTCCGCCGCGCCACGACAGGCAGTCCGGATGAGTGCTCCCCGACGAGAACGCCGAAAGGCCGATCCGGCGCTCAGCGATCCGGAACGGCTCTATGTCATCACCGGCGAACTCGACGGCGGCGGGCGGGCTGCGCTCGACCTGGTCACCATGGTCGTCGCGCAGGCCGAGCCCACGCCGACGTGCCAGCCCGAGCAGGCCGCGATCCTGCGGCTCTGCCAGGCACCCTTGTCCGTCGCCGAGATCTCGGCCTACCTCGGCCTGCCGTTCAGCGTGGTCACGTCGCTCCTGACGGATCTGCTCGCGACCGAACTCATCGAATCGCGCGCACCCATCGTCCGCGCGACCCTCCCCGACAGGTCCCTCCTCGAAGCGGTGATGCATGGACTTCAGAAACTCTGACACGATCTCCGGGCCCCGCAGCGAGGACGTCCTGCCCACCACGGCCAACGCCGCGGTGAAGGTCGTGATCGTCGGCGGGTTCGGCGTCGGCAAGACGACCATGGTCGGCTCGGTGAGCGAGATCCGGCCGCTGACGACCGAAGAGACCATGACCGAGGCCGGCGTCGGTGTGGACAACAACACCGGTGTGGAGAGCAAGACCGCCACCACGGTCGCCATGGACTTCGGCCGGATCAGCCTCAGCGAGGAACTGATCCTCTATCTGTTCGGCACCCCCGGCCAGGAGCGCTTCTGGTTCCTGTGGAACGGACTCTTCGAAGGGGCCCTCGGCGCCGTCGTCCTCATCGACACCAGGCGGCTCCAGGTCAGTTTCGACGTGATCGGCCGTCTGGAGGAGCGGGGCGTCCCCTTCGTCGTCGCCGTGAACACCTTCCCCGACGCGCCGTACCACCCGGTCGAGGACCTGCGCAGAGCCCTCGACCTGCCGGACGAGATCCCGATGATCGACTGTGACGCCCGTACGCGGGTATCCAGCCGCGATGTGCTGATGACCCTGATGCGATATCTGCACAGCCTGTCCCTCCCCCTGGCCTGAGGACGGAGCCGGAGGGCCATCTCCCCCTGGCACCGGCGCGCGTACGTCCCCTGCGCGCGCCCCTGTCCGTACGGCACCACCTGGCGCGCCCCCCTCGGGCAGGTGCGTCACCGTTTCCGCGCGCCCTCGCCCGAGCCCTGGAATCCCGAGCCCTGGAGCAACTGTGACTACCCCCTTCCACCAAGAGCCCGGAGCTCCTTCCGGGCCGGTCCCGCCTCCCGAGTGCCCCGCTCGTGGGCTCGGGATCGGTCCCGGCGGGCTGCGCCGGCTCTACGGGCCCGAGGCGGAGAAGGACCCCGCGGGTCTGTACGACAGGCTGCGCGCCGAACACGGCGCGGTCGCCCCGGTCCTGCTGCACGGAGACGTACCCGCCTGGCTCGTCCTCGGGCACAGCGAGAACCTGCACATGACCCGGACGCCCTCCCAGTTCTCCCGGGACTCCCGGCGCTGGCGGGCCCTCCAGGACGGCAGTGTCGCCGCGGACCACCCGCTGGCCCCGATCTTCACCTGGCAGCCGGTCTGCGTGTTCGCCGACGGCGCCACCCATGAGCGTCAGCGCGGCGCGGTCACCGACAGCATGGAGCGCATCGACGCCCGCGGTGTGCGCCGCCACATCAACCGCTTCAGCAACCGCCTCGTCAACGACTTCTGCGAGAAGGGCACCGCGGACCTGGTCGGCCAGTTCGCCGAGCACCTGCCGATGATGGTGGTGTGCGCGATCTTCGGCATGCCCGAGGAGTACGACGACGCCCTGGTGCAGGCCGCCCGGGACATGATCCGCGGCACCGAGACCGCCGTCGCGAGCAACGCCCATGTCGTGATGGTGCTGACCCGGCTCGTCGAACAGCGCCGCGCGGAACCCGGCCCCGACCTGGCCAGCTGGCTGCTCGAACACCCCGCCTCGCTGACGGACATCGAGGTCATCGAGCATCTGCGGCTGATCCTCATCGCCGCCTACGAGTCCACCGCCAACCTGATGGCCAACGTGCTGCGCATGGTCCTGACCGATCCCCGTTTCCGCGCCCGGCTCAGCGGGGGTCACATGACGGTGCCGGAGGCCGTGGAACAGACCCTGTGGGACGAGCCGCCCTTCACCGCGGTCTTCGGGCGCTGGGCGGTCGGCGACACCGAACTCGGCGGTCAGCAGATCAAGGCGGGCGACGGCCTGCTCGTCGGTATCGCCGCGGCCAACACCGATCCGAAGGTACGCCCGGACCTCGCCGCCGGCATGGAGGGCAACCGCGCGCACCTCGCCTTCAGCGGCGGGCCCCACGAGTGCCCCGGCCAGGACATCGGCCGCGCCATCGCCGATGTCGGGGTGGACGCACTGCTGATGCGCCTGCCGGACCTGGAGCTCGGGGTCGACGAGAGCGAGCTGCGCTGGGTGGGCAACTTCATGTCGCGGCACCTGGTGGAGCTCCCGGCCACCTTCGCACCGAGCCCCCAGCAGGCGATCGACGCCGATCCGCTGTCGATGATGGCCCGGTCCAGGCCGGCCGTCGACTGGGAGGTCTCCTCCCCGTCCCGGCCCGTCCCCCTGCCCACGTCCACCGAGGTGGGGACGCAGCCCGCCCACGCGCCGGGCACGGTCCCGCACCAGGAACTGCCGGAAGAACTGCCGGAGGAACTGCCGGAGGCGTTGCCCGTGGAGCCGGCCGTGGTCCCGGAAGCCGGTCCGGCGGCCGGCCCGCCGCCGGCCGTTCCCCAGCCGGCCGTTCCCCAGCCCGCCGCCCCGGCCGAGGAGCCCGCCGCCGCCCCGGTGATTCCGCAGCAGCGCGGGCCGGCCGCCCCCGCCCGGCTGTGGCGGGCGGTGTCACGCTGGTGGAACGGCGGCTGACGCGCCGTTGACGAACGCCGCCGGCCGGCCCCGGACCCCGTGCGGTCCGGGGCCGCTCGACGGCACGGATGTGTGGGGGCGTGGGGGCGTACGCGCGGGCGTCGGCTCAGCGCCGGTCGCACCGCAGATCGTCGGGGTCGACGATACGGCTCATGGCGTCCATGCCCGCGTCGTTCGGGTGCAGATGGTCACCGCTGTCGAAGGCGGGCAGCATCCGGGAGGGCGCCGAGGGGTCCCGGGTCTCCGCGTCGAAGTCGGCGACCGCGTCGAAGGAGCCGCTGTCCCGGATGAACGTGTTCACCGCCTGCCGGACCCGCTCACCGTCCGCGTTCCAGTCGCGCCAGCCCTCGTACGGCATGACGGTCGCGCCGACGACGCACACCCCCGCCGCGTGCGAGCGTCCGATGATCTCCCGGTACCCGGCGATCAGCTGCTCGGCGGTGGGGGCGGGCACGGACTTGATGTCGTTGACCCCTTCCAGCAGGATCACCGTCTCCAGCCCGCGCTGTGACAGGACATCGCGGTCGAGTCTCTTCAGCGCACTCTGCCCGGCACCGTCGCTGAGCACCCTGTTGCCCGAGATGCCCTCGTTGGCGACGCCCTTGATCCGGGTGGTCCGGTCGGCGGCGAGCCGACCCGCCAGCAGGTCGGGCCAGCGCCGGTTGGTGTCCTGCGTCGAACTGGCCCCGTCCGTGATCGAGTCACCGAACGCGGCCACCGCCCCCGTGCCGCGGCGGGCTCCCACCACCACGGCGTCGAGATAGAACCACGACGTGATCCGCTGGGTGAACGGGGCGGCGGACTCCTGCGCGGCATGATCACCGGCGGGTGCCACGAAAGAGGTCTGGAGCGCCATCCGGTGACCGGAGGCGGTCGCTCCGGCGCTCTCCACGTAGACGCTGACCGCGAGATCCGACTGCGGCGGGACGGTACCGGGCAGCGCGTCGCTGTACACGGAACCTCCCGCCGGGACGGTGACGGACGGCGAACCCCCGAAGGAGAGCGCGCGGTTGGTGCCCGGCACCACCGCCCCTTCGGCCGCCCGCCGGCCGGCGTACGCGCTGCCGAAGGTCACCGGCTGATCGCCGAAGGCGTTGGAGAGACGGATCCGCAGGCCCTTGCCGCCGGTGCTCGTGCGGACGACGAGACGGTAGGTCCTCCCCTGGGTGGGAGTGACCTGACGGTCGGCGCTCGCGGCCCAGGTGACCACCTGCGAAGTGGCACCGGGGGCACCGGCGGCAACGCCGCTCCCGCCGTCCCCGGCGGTGCCGGCCGCTTCGGCGGTGCCGGCCGAGGACACCGCGGCCGCGGTCAGGACGGCGCCCAGGGCGACAGCCGCGCCGAGTGCGGTGAGCGGCACGCGCCGTCGCCATCGAGGTCCGCTCAGTGGTCCGGTGATGTTCATGGGTGCTGGTTCCTCCCCTTGCGATGCGGGGCCGTCCGCCCCGGGGGCCAATCTCTTCATGGGCATGTCAGGCGCGTACCGAAGGCATTGACCCTCCCGGTGGCAAGCGCTGTCTACGCGAGGGCGCCGAATGGCCCGCGCACGCCCATGATTCGGCCGAACACTGTCGCTGCGGCCCCACGACGCGCGGGAGTCACCACGGCAGCGGCCGGACACCGCGGTGCCGGGCCGCCACCCCCGTACCATCGAGCGGTGTGAAGCTGACAATTCTTGGCGGTGGCGGATTCCGGGTGCCCCTCGTGTACGGGGCCCTGCTCGGCGATCACGCCGAGGGCCGTGTGTCCCATGTGACCCTGTACGACACGGACGCCGACCGGCTCACGGCCGTCGCCCGCGTCCTGGAGGAACAGTCCGGCGGTGTCCCGGACGCCCCCGCCGTCCTCGCCACCACCGACCTCGACGAAGCGCTGCGCGCGGCCGACTTCATCTTCTCGGCGATCCGCGTCGGCGGACTCGAAGGGCGCGCGGCGGACGAACGGATCGCCCTGGACGAAGGCGTGCTCGGCCAGGAGACCGTAGGAGCGGGCGGCATCGCCTACGGGCTGCGCACCGTTCCCGTGGCGGACGGCCTCGCCCGGCGCATCGCCCGCCTCGCCCCGGACGCCTGGGTCATCAACTTCACCAACCCGGCGGGGCTGGTCACCGAGGCGATGTCCCGGCACCTGGGGGACCGGGTCATCGGAATCTGCGACTCCCCGGTCGGGCTGGGACGGCGGATCGCCCGGGTGCTCGGCGCCGATCCGGACCGGGCCTGGATCGACTACGCGGGACTCAACCACCTCGGCTGGGTCCGCGGACTGTACATCGACGGCCGCGACGAACTGCCCCGCCTGCTGGCCGATCCGGCCCTGCTCGGTTCCTTCGAGGAGGGCCGGCTCTTCGGGACCGAGCTGCTGCGGTCACTGGGTTCCGTCCCCAACGAGTATCTGCACTACTACTACTTCAACCGTGAGGCGGTGCACGCGTACCAGAAGGCCGAACAGACCCGGGGCGCCTTCCTGCGCGAGCAGCAGCTGGGCTTCTACGCCCGGATGAAGGAGCCGGGCGCCCCGGCCCTGGCCACCTGGGACCGCACGCGCGCGGAACGCGAAGCCACCTATATGTCGGAGAACCGGGAGGTGGCGGGGGCCGGCGAGCGCGAGGAGAGCGACCTGGAGTCCGGCGGGTACGAACAGGTCGCGCTCGCCCTGATGCGGGCCATCGCCCGCAACGAGCGGACCTCACTGATCCTCAACGTCCGCAACCGCACCACCTTGTCGGTCCTCGACGCGGACGCCGTCGTCGAGGTGCCCTGCCTCGTCGACGCGAACGGTGCCCATCCGGTCGCCGTCGCCCCTCTCCCGTACCACGCGACCGGCCTCGTCACCGCCGTCAAGGCCGTCGAACGGGCGGTGCTGGACGCCGCCGCGAGCGGTTCACGCGCCACGGCGGCGCAGGCCTTCGCCCTGCACCCGCTGGTCGACTCCGTCGCGGTGGCCCGCCGGCTGGTCGACGGATACACCCGCGCCCACCCGGGTCTCGCCTACCTCGACAAGCCATGACCGGTCTGCGCCGGGGCAGGGGCGTCAGGGGGTTTCGGCGGCCCGGAGTTCGCTGCTGACCAGGAGATGGAGCTGGGCCTCCAGCCAGGCGGCGGACCGGGCCGCCCCGTCCGAACGCGCGGTGTCGCCGGTGCCGGTGCCGGTGTTCAGGAAGGCACGGAGCAGCTCCGCGGACCGGGCCAGTCCGGTCCTGGCCAGCGCGCCTGCCGCCTCGTCGATCCGGGCGCGGGCCGGCCCGGACAGATGGCGCAGACCGCTGTGGGCCACCGCCGCCAGGGCGGCGAGTGCCTCCTCCAGCGCCGACGTCAGCGGATCGGACGCCTGCCGCTCCACGGCGGCCAGCGCCGTGGAGCCGTCGCCCGGAGCCAGGTCCGGCACGAGGACCCCGGCCGGGGTCTGTACCGCGATCGGGTCGATCCGGATGCCGCCGCCCGTACGGTGCACGGCGCCGCTGATCCTGGTGGCACCGCCCGACAGCGCGCCGGCCAGGGCGTCCAGCGCACCGGGACACTCCGGCCGGTAGCCGGAACACACCAGGGCCCGCGTGCCCGCGGCGTCCCGGACGACCGCTTCCAGCCGCTGCTCGGCCGGATCGTAGCCGGCGCTCTCCACGTCCGACAGTGCGATGACCCGCACGGTCTCCGCCTCGACGCGCGGCCGGAGCATCCGGGGCGGTCTGCCGTCCCAGGACGCGGTCAGGGCCGCCAGATCCCGTACGAGCAGGGGCTCCGCGAGATCCGCCCAGGAGGCACCGACCGGGGTGATGCTGGTCGCGCCCAGCCGGCCGCGGGAGACCGTCAGCGCGCGGCTCGCCGTGCGCCGCACGCTTTCGCTGATCAGGCTTCCGGTGGCCAGCGCGGCCAGCGTCGTCCCGAGGACCCGCCGGGTGGCGAGCCGGTGCCCGGTGGTCCGCTGCCCCTCGGCCGCGGCCCACTCCTTGCGGAGGACGAGCACGGTGGCGGCGCCCGGGTGCGCGAAGTACACCTCGGCGGCGGTGCCGTTCCCGGCGGTGCGTATCCGGCAGCCGAGAGAGGTGAGTCCGACCCGGCGCAGCGGGGTGTCACCCGCTTCCCGGGTGCCGAGAACGCCGGGGAGCGCCGCCGCCCGGCGTCGGGCGTGGATCTCGGTGAGCAGCTCGGCGACCCGTTCGGGGCGGTAGTGGGCGCCGCGGGCGGCGTACGTCGAGAGCTGCTCCGTCAGTTCGGCGACGGCACCGGCCGGCCAGTGCAGGGAGGCCGAGGACAGTGCCTCGCCCGCGCGGGCCAGCGCGCCCACGAGAACCGGGCTCGCGTGCGCGGTGCCCGACAGGAGCAGCTCGTCGGCGAGACCGGCCACCAGGTCCAGCTGCGGCCGGGCCGTGGTGCGGGCCGCGGCGCCGCCGCCCAGCCGGAGGTCGAGCTCCCCGGTCCGGTCCGCCTCGCGGAACGCCCAGACGGCGAGGGCCACCATCTCGCCCCTCAGCACGGTGGCCGCGTCCGTCAGCGCGTACGCGATCTCCCCGGGGACCGGGAAGCGCACGGTGCACGTGGGGAGTTCGACCCAGGGTTCGGGGCGGTCCGCCGTGGGACGGTGCACGCGGGCGGCGTAGCCGCGCTCGAAGGCGCGGCGGGCGGAACCGAGCGCACGCGCACCGAAGGCGGCCCTCAGAGTCCCGTCGTCCGCGGAACCGGGAGACCAGTGCGCCGTGGGGCCGGAGCCGGGTTCCGCGGACGGGCCCGTCCCCGCGCCACCTGTTCCCGAGTCAGTTCCCACGTCCGTTCCCGCGTCCGTTCCCGAGCGCGTCACCGAGTCCGGTTCCGTGGCGGTCGCTGTCCCCGGTGACGGGGCCGGAGGGCGGTCCTGCGGCGGAGTGGCCGCGCGCTGGTAGGCCAGCACCAGGATGATGAGGTGCCGGCACACACCCGGGGCCGCACAACTGCAGGCACCGTTGTCCAGGCCCGCGCCGGGCGGCAGCGCCGTTGCCGTCCCGTCCTCGAAGCGGGCGCGCACGGTGGCATCCGGATCGGTGGTGACGGCGGGGACCGCGCCCGCGTCCAGCTCCTTCGTGGCGCGCTTGACCAGACCTCGGTTGGCGAGGGCGGCGAGCGTGTCCGGGGTGAGGGCCAGCAGGTCCCGGCGGGCGGCGGAGTCCACCGTGGCCGCGCCTGGACCGGTGCCGGTGCCGGTGCCGGTGCCGGTGCTCGGGTTCGTGTCCGTGCTCGTGCCGGTCATCGGCCCAGCCTCTCGGCGACGAACTCGGCCAGCCGGGCCGGTGTCATGGCGCCGATGTGCGCCCCGGCCCCGGCCAGCCGCCCCGCCAGCTCACGGTCGTAGTCGGGGTTCGCTTCCTCGTCCAGCGCGGCGAGCCCCAGCACGGTGGTGCCCTGTTCGGTGAGGGCCCGCACCGAGCGAACCAGCCGGACGGGGTCGCCCCCCTCGTAGAAGTCGGTGATCAGGGCGACGATCGTCCGGCGCGGATTGTCCACCAGGCCGGCCCCGTACGCCACGGCACGCGCGATATCCGTACCCCCGCCGAGCTGTACCCGCATCAGCAGCTCCACCGGGTCGGTCACATCGGAGGTCAGGTCGACGACATTGCTGTCGAAGGCCACCAGATGGGTCTTGAGCCCGGGGAGCCCCCACAGACAGGCGGCCGTCACCGCGGAGTGGATCACCGAACCCGCCATCGAACCGGACTGGTCCACCAGCAGGATCAGCTGCCACTGGGTCAGATGCCGCTGGGTACGGGAGTGGAAGTGGGCACGGTCGATGAGGAGACGCCGTTCCTCGGGCCGGTAGTGGGCGAGGTTGGCCCGCACCGTCCGCCGGAAGTCGAAGTCCCTCGCCAGCGGCACCCGGCTGGGCCTGCGGGAGCGGGTGCCGTGGAAGGCGCGGCGGATCTCCGGTCGCAGCCGGGCGAGGAGCTGTGCGACGACCGCGGCCACGATGCGCCGGGCGAGCGTGAGGACCTGTGGGTTCATCAGGTGCTTCGTGCGCAGCACGGCGCGCAACAGGGTGGGGCTGGGCTCCACCCGCTCCAGCACGGCGGGATCCGTGACGATCTCCTGGATGCCGTAGCGCTCCACGGCATCGCGTTCCAGCCGCTCGATGGTGTCCTTCGGGAAGAGCCGGTGGATGTCCTCCAGCCAGTCGATCGCGGTCACGGCGGAGGGGCCGTCACCTCCGGTGCGCCGCGCGGAACCGGAACGCCGGACACCACGCCGTTCGAGATCGGGGTCCCGGCCGTAGAGCCAGTCGAGCGCGGCGTCCTGTGCGGCGGCGCCCCGGCCCAGCGGTCCGGTACGGGCCTCGGCCGGGGACCCCAGCACCAGCCGCCAGCGCTCAAGTCCCGCGTCGGGAACGGCATCCGAGGCCACGGGATCGGGTACGGCCAGGGGTTCGGGTGAGGTCATGGTGCGACTCCCAGTCCGTAACGGGTCAGCAGACGGGCCGCGTCCCTCTCCAGGGCGGCGGCCCGGACGAGCAACAACGGGTCGGCGGTGGTGCGCAGCAGTGAACGCGACGAGCCATGGAGTCCGCGCCGCTCCAGCAGCCGTGCCGCGATCCGCTCGCGCTCCAGGGGCGGGAAGTAGGCGAACGCCTGGCGCAGCGCGGGCAGCCCCGACAGGAAGTCCTGGTCGGGAAGAGCGCCGAGGAAGTCGTCCAGCACCGCGATCAGCGACGCGGGACCGTCGGCCGCCGAGCCCGTCACCTCCTCGCGGGCCACCGCGAACAGCCCGGCCAGCCAGTCACCTACCGCGTCCGCGCCGCCGGCCGTGACCGTGCGCACGGCTTCACCCGGATCCTCCGGGGTGCCGGAGCCCAGCGCGCGGTACAGGCCGAAGGCCGCGCCGCGCAGATCGAGCGGGGCGGCGCGGTCGCGGCCGACCCGCAGCGCCATCCCGGTGACGGTCTCCCGCTCCACCGACAGCGGTCCGGGCGCGTGCAGTACCGCGTCCCGCAGGGCGGCCACCGCGCGCAGCCGGGGACCGTCCACGCCCGCCGCTCCGCGGGCCCCTTCGAGCAGCCGGAGCAGCCGGACCGCGGCGCCGTCGATCACGGCCCCGAGCAGCGGACCGCGGGCGACGCCGTACACCCGGTCGTGACGCCACAGGCCCAGCGCCGTGGCGAGCACCTCGCCGAGCGGCCCCGGTGTCCTCAACCCGCCCACCCGGTCCGCCAGTTCGGACAGGAGCGGTTCGGACAGGGCGTCCGCGCCGCAGAGCACGGCGTCGAACAGGGCCCCGGCCAGGGCGTCGGCCTCCGCACCGATGCCGTGCGCGCGCTCGGTGAGGGCACGCACGGCGGCATCGGCGAGCGTCGCTCCGTACGCCCCGGCCTCCACCAGCGCGGCCTCCCGCCCGGCCGTCGGGGCCGGCTCCCAGCGCTCGGCGAAGACCGGGTCGACGCCGTGCTCGGGGCCCGCGGTCCGGGTGAGGCCGGGCACCGCGAGGAGCCGCAGCCGGTGCAGGACGCGGCTGCGCTCCAGGTCCTCGGGATCCATGAGGTCGAGGCTGTACACGGTCTCCGCAGGGCCGTCCAGGCGCAGCCGGGCGAGCTGCGCCGCCACATCGTGGACCAGGGGCGGCGCCGGGGTGGCCGGGTGCAGCCGCCCCGTGCGGTCGCCGCTGCACGCCGCGACCATCTCGACGACGGCGGGATGGGTGCCCGCCGCCAGTGCGGACCGCGACGTCCAGGGAAGCGGCCCGTCCAGATCGTCCGTGATCAGCGCGCCCGCCAGCCCGTCCAGGACGTCGATCCTCGCCGGACGGGGATGGCCGCGCAGTGCCGTGAGGCCCTGGGACAGGCTCCGGGCGGCGATCAGGTCCGCCGTGGACACCGCGTACCCGCGGGCCCGCAGCCGTTCGACGACGACGCGCAGGAGTCCGTCCGCCGCGGCCTCCGGTCCCGACTCCCACATCCGCTGGTAGTAACCGGGCGAGGGCATGCCCGACTGATAGCCGGAGAAGGAGTCCAACTGGCGGAAGGAGTACGGAACCAGGAAGCTCCCGGCAGACGCGCCGGCCGGTGGTACGGGGACCTCCGGCCACCCGTCGGCACCCGGGGCCCCTTCCCCGGCACCGGCCGCCGGCGCGTCCGCCCCATCGGCCGGTGCCCCGGGACCGCCCGCTCCCGGTCCGCCCGCTGGGGGACCGCCCGCTCCGGGAGCATCGCCCACGAGCGCGCGCAGCGCCGGCTGATGGAAGCCGCCGGTCACCACCAGCACCGGCCGGTCCCCGGACACGGCGAGAGCCGACCGCACCCACGCCGCCATGTACGCCTCGCGCACCCGGTCGCGGCCATCGGCCTCCGCATCGCCGCGCACCAGGGAGAAGTAGGCGTCGAGCCGCTCCGCGAGACCGTCCTCCGGCTCGACCTCGAACAGCCGGTCCCACAGGGCGTCCGTCGAGTCGACCGCGAAGTGCCGGCACAGCCGCTCCGTCGCCTCCGCGTACCGGGCCTCCGCGTCGGCGTACCGGTTGGTCCGGTCCGCGAACGCCGGGTGCCAGGCGGGCAGGTCGATGAAACGGACCTCCGCCCCGGCCGCCCGGCCGGCCCGCAGCGCGACCCACTCGGGGGAGTAGTCGCACAGCGGCGCCCACGAGGTGGCCGACCGGTCCGCGTCCCGGTAGTGGCTGAACACCGCGACCGGCAGCTCGTGCCCGAGCAGCAGTTCGTCCAGCCGGCCGTTCATCTCGGCCGGCCCCTCCACCAGCACATGGTTGGGCCGCAGTTGCGCGATGGTCCGCTCGACGAGCCGGGCGCAGGCGGGGGAGTGGTGGCGCACTCCCAGGAAGACGGCGGGCATCAGCCGGCCAGCAGATGACGTGCGTCGTACAGCGCCTGCCACTGCGGGCCGCGGTGACGGGGCACCTGCCCTTCGAGGTAGCGCCGCAGCCTGGCCAGGTCCTCCGGGCTGTCCTTCGCCGCCGTACCGGCCAGCGCGGCCACGACATCCGCGGCGCTGCCGGGCTCACCTCGCAGGAACCAGCCCCGCACTCCCACGGCGTGGGCGACGGACACCGCCTCGGCGGTGCTCATCACCGCCGAAGGCCGGTCCGGGCCCGCGCCGCTCTTCGTACCGGCACCCGCGCGCAGTTCGCGGAAGGTGCCGACCAGGACCTCCAGCACATCCCGGTCCGGCGGCGGCTCCACCCCCGAACGCCGAAGCAGCGTGGTCACCTCCGCCTCGACCAGCGCCAGTTCGGTGTCCAGGTCGGGGATCGGGAAGACCGTCTCGAAGTTGAACCGGCGCTTGAGGGCCGCGCTCATCTCGTTGACACCCCGGTCCCGGGTGTTGGCGGTGGCGATGACATTGAACCCCTGACGGGCGAAGACCATGCCGTCGTCGCCCGGGAGTTCGGGGATCGCCACGACCCGCTCGGACAGCAGCGAGAGCAGCGAGTCCTGGACCTCCAGCGGGCAGCGGGTGATCTCCTCGAACCGCACGATCCGGCCCTCCGCCATGCCGCGCAGCATCGGGGCGGGGACCAGGGACCGGGGCGAGGGGCCCTCGGCGACCAGCAGGGCGTAGTTCCAGCCGTACTTGATCTGGTCCTCGGTGGTGGCCGCGCCGCCCTGCACCGTCAGTGTCGAGACCCCGCTGACCGCCGCCGCGATGAGCTCGGACAGCAGGGACTTCGCCGTGCCCGGTTCGCCCACGAGCATCAGCCCGCGGCTGGTGGCGAGCGTCACCAGAGCCCGGTCGACGAGGGACGGATTGCCGACGAACTTACGGCTGACGCCCGTGCTCTCGTCGCCGATGACGAACCGCCGGGCCGCCCGCAGGCTCAGCTCCCAGCCGGGCGGGCGCGGATCGCTGTCCCCGGCCCGCAGCGCGGCCAGTTCGTCCGCGTACCGCACCTCGGCCGGTGGACGCTGCACCTGCTCCGGTCCGCTGCCCCCTGCGGCAGCGTCGCCCGGCATCGCGGACCGGCCGGTCATCGCCCGTGTCCCCGCGCTCATGCCACGACTCCCTCGGTGAGCTCCGCCAGATCGCCGAGCAGCTCGGAGACGACCACCGGATCGAGCGCGCCGAAACGCAGGTTGTAGGTGCGCCTGTTCCAGTGGTCCGAGGGTTCGGTGTCGAGCCAGACCGTTTCGAGCTTCTGGTCGGGGAACATGTCGACGACGCCGACGGCGATGCCCTCGTACAGGGCGATCACGAGGTAGCACTCGTCGCCGAGCCGCTTGGAGATCCAGCGCTCCACGCCCGCGTCCTGCGGGACTCCGCGCTGCCAGCCCCGCCGCTCCAGGCCGAGCACCTTGCCGATCGGCACCGTGAGGCCCTCGAACCGGGGCAGCCGGTAGCCTCCGGCCTCCTCCTCCGTCAGCGCGTACACCGCGCGGCCGAGCTGAGGGAACGGCTGAAGGATCTCGTAGTCCGTGAACACCTCGGACCAGACGGTCAGTTCGTCCCCGAGGTGAAGGGGGTGCGCCAGGCCCACCGTCGCCCCGTCGGGCAGGGCGAACCCGTCGTCCCCGGCATCGGCGAACGTACGGTCCTCCGCCACCCGGAAGGAAACCCGCGCTCCGTCGTGGTCGCTCAGCCACACCAGCCGGCGCACCAGGTGCCACAGCAGGGGATGGCCGACGAACAGCTCGCGGAACTCCTGTGCCGTCCAGGTGCGGCCCGCCACCATGGCCGCCTCCAGCCGCCGGACCTGATCGGCCGCGATGGTCCGCACATCCTTCTTCAGGGCCATGAACCGCTTGCGCTCCGCCGGGGCCGCTTCGGCGTCGTCCCGTGCGCCGGGGGCCGGCAGGTCCTTGCGCCGCTTGCCGTCGGCGTCCAGGACGTAGGGCCTCAGCTGCTCGTCGAAGCCGACCGTGAAGGTCCGCGAGCCGTAGTCGATGACGGTCGAACCGTCCGCGTCCAGCCCGAAGTCGGGCACCAGCCGGTCCGCGAGCTGTTCCCCGGTCAGTCCCAGGCCCGATGCCACCTCGGCGATCTTCTCCTGGGCGCGGAGCTTCAGTCCCTTGAACTTCACCCGCTGCGAGATCGCGTTCAGATGCAGCAGCGCGACATCGCTGCCGATGGAGGCGAGCACATCGAGGCCCTCGACGGCCCGGTGGTGCGCGCCCTCCCCGGGCCAGGCCCGGATGACCGGAGTCAGCCTGCGGACGGTCCCGTCGTCGCCCAGCAGCCCCAGCGCGTGCAGGGCCCAGGACTCCGAGGCCGGCAGATTGGCCTGCTGCCACTGCTGGAACAGGGCCCAGGCGAACTCCGCGAGCGAGTCGGGCTCCGCGGTCTCCCGGAGCGCGGCGACGCCCGCGTACACGTCCCCGGGCCTGGACAGGGCCAGCATCATCACGGCGTCGCGCACCGAACGCTCGGGCAGCGCGCCGCCGGAGCGGACCCGTATCTGCGGGAGCAGCACGGGCTCCGCCCACCCCGGTACCTCCGGCATCCTCGCGGGCAGGACCCGCTCCAGGGGATCGGCGGCGAGCAGCTCCTCGACCGCCTCCGCGGCCCGCTCGCCGTACGCGGCGGCGGCCTCACGGACCACCCCGTCGCCGTGGACCGAGGCGATCTGGAGCAGTGCGTGCTCGGCGGAGCGCCGGGCGGCACCGGCCTTGCCCACCGCGTCCGGGACGAGCAGCCCGGCGGCCCCGGCCCCGTGCCGCGCGAACCAGGTGCGGGCTGTCGCGGCCGTGGACTTGAGCCGCACGGCCCAGTCGGCCATGTGCCGTGCTACCCGCACATCGACGAACGGGAGCAGCAGCGGCGCCAGCTGTCCGGGCTGCCGGGGCACGGCCCGCAGCAGCAGCGGCAGGGCGGCGAGGCCGAAACGGGCGGCGATGGGTTTGAGCGTGTCCTCACCGTCCCACAGATCGGTCGGGTCCCAGGTGGCGAGGTGCGGCGCGACCAGGTCCTCCGGCCCGTGGACGTAGACCCAGGCGGGGTGAAGGCCGTCGGAGTCCAGGGAGTGACGCAGGTGCGTGATCTCCTTGTCCCAGTCGCGGATGTCCTCCTTGCGGGTGTACCAGCTGGAGCAGGCCGCCCATGCCTCCCGCTCGTCGCGCTCCCAGCGGGCCGAGGGCTCGCCGACCGCCTCCAGACCGGGCACGACGAGGGTCTTGACCTGCCTGCGGGGCCTGGACCAGGGCGGGGACGTCAGCACGTCGGGCAGCGCGTGCGCGGGCGCGTCGGCGATCCGGTCCACGGGGTTGAGCAGCGGTTCGACGATCTCCGCGAGCTCGGGGGACAGGGCCGGGAGCAGGGACGCCACCAGCTCGCGGTGGGCCCCGATGTGGCCGAGGAGCAGCTTCCCCGATGTCTTGGACGCCGCTCCGGCGGAGTCCCGCACATCGGCGCCGAGCAGCCTCAGCGCGCGCACCGGATAGCGTCGCATCGCGTCCAGGAGGGCCGCGCGGGAGTGCTTCTTGTCCGAGTTGCGCAGCAGGGGGAGGAAGGCCTCGTCCGTCGGGATCTCGGTCAGCGCCTGGGTGACGAGCTTCTCCCCGTCCGCGGAGCAGTACCCGGTCAGGGCCTCCGCGAGCAGGGGGGCGACGGCCGTGCCGATGCCTTCCGCGACGGTCGCGATCAGGGCGACGCTGTGGCCGAAGCCGGGCTTCTCGCTGAACACCTCGACCTGCTCGGCGGAGTCGAGCGAGGAGAACACCATGGCCAGGAAGGTCTGATCGCGCTCGCCGGTCACCTCGGCGTCCGTGCACAGCTCGGCGACCCAGTCGCACTCGCTCGGCGCCAGATACGCCGCGATGATCCTCCGCTGCGCGGTGGTGCGGCAGTCGGCGAGCGCCGTGACCGTCGCACGGTAGGTCTCCTCGTCGGCGGCGGCGATCAGGGCCCGGACGCGGTCGAGCGCGGGGCGGCGTTCGCTGGACCAGTAGGCGTGCCGGGCGCTGCCGAGCATCTGGAGGACGGGCCGGGTCCGCCGGCTCCCGTTCCGGTTCCAGCGGGCGTTGATCTCAAGGAGCTCCACCGCCGCGCACGCGGCGAACGGCAGTCCGTGGCGTCCGGCCCAGGTGTCCGCCCAGGCGGAGTGCGGCGCCGGGATCGTGACCATCGCGGCCAGCGCGGCCGCGCCGACGGGGGACGGATCACCGGCGAGGTGCGAACGCACCTTGGCGGCGAGGGCCGAATCGGTGCGTGGCGCGGTGAGGAACTCCTCGATCCACGCGGCATCCTCCGCCACCCGCGCCTCGACCGCCTCCAGCACCTGGCGGCGGGCCTTGCCGGGCGCCCGCGGCACACCGCCCCTGCGGGGGTGGAGCACCCGCCGCCAGTTGGCCGGGAGTCCGAAGGTGTCCTCGTCGGGGAGGGTGTCCGCGGAGGTGTCCCCGGAGCCGTCCCCGGTCTCCGGCACGTCGCCGGACACGGCCGCTTCGGAGGAACCGGTGGAGTGCGCGGAGCCGGCAGAACCGGAAGCCCCCGCGGCGCCGGAGGAACGGGAAGCGGCCCGGGAACCGGAGGAACCGGTGGAAACGGAAGCGGCCGGACCCGACGCGGAACCCGCGTCCGCCGCACCCACCTCGCGGTACCCCTTGCGTTCCTTCTCCGCGATCGTCTTCAGGATCTGCGCCCGGGCCGCTTCCGCCGACGCGTACTCCTTCGTCTGTGTCCGCCCGTCGCTCCCGCACCGTCCGTACCGCACGGTGACCGTGAGACCGTCCGACCCGGTCTCCCAGAACTTCGAAGCAGTGCCCTCGACATACTCCCAGCGCCGCACAGGAACGCCCCCTCCACACCCCGGCAGCCCGCTCCGCCGCGGGCTTCTCGATCAGTGCTGCCACAGTAGGGCCGACCACTGACAACGCAGCGTGACGGGTGGCCCGACCGCCTCCGGCGGGCCCCGCGGGGGTGCTGTGCCCGGGGCTCCGTCAGGGCGCGGAGACCACGCTCGGGCGTCCGGCGGCGGCCCAGGACGGGGTCACCCCGGTCACCTGGCACACCATCAGGAAAAGCGGAATGGGAGGGGTGTACGGCGTGAGGCTGTCGGGGGCATGGATCAGCCGGGTCCGCGCCGCCGGTACATATGCCCCGGTTTCGTAGGAGATCTGTTCCGGCCAGTCCAGATCGAGGTCCGAACCCGCCGGAACGATCCACCACCATCGCTCGGCGTCCGCGAACACACATCCCGTGCGCGGCAGATGCGACATCAGCCGGAATCCGTACCGCGCGGGCACCCCCACCGCGTCGCAGCCGAGGCTGGCCGACAGCGAGGGCGGCAGCGGCAGTCGCACCCGGCCCCCGTGGGCCTCGCGCTGGTCGTGGGAGCGCTGCGCCGCGCGCAGACGGGACATGGCGTTTCTCAGCATGGCTGCTCCGTGCCGTGCGGCAGTTCGGCCCACACGATGCGGCCGGAGGCGTCCCCCGCGTCGTGGGACCCCCAGGCGCTGCTCATCGCGTCGACGAGCAGCAGGCCGCGTCCGTGCTCGTCGTCGGCCGCCCGGCGCAGTCGCGGGCCGCCCGGCTGGTGACCCTGGTCCTGTACGGCTATGCGCAGCCGCCTGCCGAGGCATCTCAGCTCGCACACCACACGTGCGCTCGCGGTGTGCACGACCGCGTTGGTGACCAGCTCCGAGACGATGAGGATCGCGGCGTCGTAGGTGTCGCCGTCCAGCTTCCAGGCGTCGAGCCGGGCCCGGGTCAGCTTCCGCGCACCGGCCACCGACTCCGGTTGCGCAGGCAGCGCGAAGCAGTAACGGAGCGCTTCCGTCCCGGGGCTGAGGTCCATGAGCCGGGGGATGAGCGCACTGCCAGGTGCCACGACCGATTCCTCACAGTGGGGGCTGCGTCACGCTTTGTTCCCTTGTGAAAAAGGGCGGGCATGACTACGCGAACTGGTTCACTCACCAACTCTCCCCCTGACATGAACACTTGGCAAGGGGCACTCTGAAAATTTCAGAGTGGCTGTGTCCTTGGTGGCGCGCACATGGCACACTGCTGCCAAACAGCGCATGGGGAGGTCTGAAGTGAGCGAACCGCGGTCCGCCCCGACCGTGGGACAGGTCGTTCTGGGCAAGCGCCTGCAGGATCTGCGGGAGCGTGTCGGCCTGAACCGTGACCAGGCCGCGAAGGTGCTCCGGGTCGCCCCCGCGACGATACGCAGGATGGAGACCGCCGAGGTCGGGCTGAAGATCCCTTATGTCCAGATGCTGCTGAAGGCGTACGGGATCTCCGACGACGAGGCCGAGGCCTTCGTCGAGCTGGCCGAGGAGGCCAACAAGCCGGGCTGGTGGCAGCGCTTCCACGACGTGCTGCCCGACTGGTTCAGCATGTACGTCAGCCTGGAGGGCGCGGCGAGCCTGCTGCGCATGTACGAGCCGCACTTCGTCCCCGGGCTGCTCCAGACCGAGGACTACGCGCGCTCCGTGATGCGTACCGGCGCCGTCGGCCAGACCAGACCCGAGGACATCGAGCGCCATGTGGCGCTGCGGATGGAACGGCAGGCACTGCTGGCCAAGGGTGACGCGCCGAAGATCTGGGTGGTCATGGACGAGACCGTCCTGCGCCGCCCGGTCGGCAGCGTCGACGCGATGCGCGGGCAGATCGACAAACTGCTCGAAGCGACCGAGATGCCCCATGTCACACTTCAGATCGCGGAGTTCGCGACCGGTCACCACCCGGGCACGTACGGACCCTTCGTACTCTTCCGGTTCGCCGTTCCCGAACTGCCCGACATGGTCTACAGCGAGTACCTGACCGGCGCCGTCTACTTCGACGCGCGCCCCGAGGTGGCCTCCTACCTCGAAGTCATGGACCGCATGGCGGCCCAGGCCGCCACTGCACAACGCACGAAGGAAATCCTCCGGGACTTCCGCAAGGAGCTGTGATGAACCACATCTACAACGGCATGCCGGCCGCCGAACTCGGCTCCGAGGGCTGGTACAAGCCGTGGAGCGGAGGCAACGGAGGCAATTGCATCGAGGCCATGAAGCTGGCCGACGGCAGGGTCGCGGTACGCCAGTCCGCGGATCCCGACGGTCCTGCGCTGATCTACTCCAACGGAGAGATCGCCGCGTTCATCCAGGGGGCCAAGGCGGGCCAGGCGGATTTCCTTCTCACCTGACGCGGCGGCACATATCCTCGCCCCCACACCGCTTTGCTCTCTGTGATCGTCGGCGTACGGACTACTACTTACGGAGCGTGCCATGACCGGGAAGGACACCCAGTCCATCGAGATCGACACCAGCAAGCCGCATCCCGCGCGGATGTACGACTGGTTCCTCGGCGGCAAGGACAACTACCCGGTCGACGAACAGATGGCCCGGCAACTGCTCTCCGTGGACGCCCGGGGCCGTGACATGGCGCGCGTCAACCGGGCGTTCATGCACCGGGCCACCCGCTGGCTCGCCGAGAACGGGGTGCGCCAGTTCCTGGACATCGGCACCGGCATACCGACCGAACCCAACCTCCACCAGATCGCCCAGCGGTCGGCCCCCGAAGCGCGCATCGTCTACTGCGACAACGACCCGATCGTGCTCGCCCACGCCGCGGCCCTGCTCCGCTCCACCCCGCAGGGCGCGACCGAGTACATCCAGGCCGACGCACGCGAGCCCGGGACGATCCTGGCCGAGGCGGGCAAGGTCCTCGACTTCGGCAAGCCGATCGCGCTGTCCATGCTCGCGCTGCTGCACTTCCTGGACGACGAGGACGGTGCGCGCGAACTCGTCGACCGCCTCGTGGAGCAGCTTCCCTCCGGCAGCTACCTCGTCCTCTCGCACACCACCGGTGACTTCAACCCGGAGGGCGCGGCGCAGGCGCGTGCCATGTACAAGGCGCGCGGGATGACGCTGCGCCCGCGTACGCGCGCCGAACTCACCGCCTTCTTCGACGGGCTCGACCTCGTGGAGCCGGGTGTCTCGCTCTCCGCCGACTGGCACCCGGAACTCGGCGAGGTCATCGACGTCCCCGGCGACGAGCCGATCCCCGGCTACGCGGGAGTCGCCCGCAAGTCCTGACCCATCCCCGCGAGCCCTGATCCCTGCCCGACCCGGCAGCCGGTCGTGCCGCCCGGCCCCGGGCCGCACGGGTGCGCCGCGACCGGTCACAATGGACCCATGTCACGACGCACCTCCCGACCCCGGCGGCCCGCCGCCGAGGCGCGGACCCCGAAGGTCACGGCCGACTCGCCGTGCCCCTGCGGCCTGCCCGACACCTACGGGGACTGCTGCGGCCGTCTGCACAGCGGCAGCGCCGCCGCGCGGACCTGCGAGGCCCTGATGCGTTCCCGGTACACGGCCTTCGTCGTCCAGGACGCCGCGTACCTGCTGCGCACCTGGCACCCCGACACCCGCCCGCCCGCCGTCGAGTTCGACCCCGGGATGCGCTGGGTACGTCTGGAGATCCTGGACACCACGGAGGGCAGCGCGTTCCACACCACCGGGACCGTCACCTTCCGGGCCCACTACATGGACCACGGACGGGCCGACTCCCTCCACGAGCACAGCCGGTTCGTCCGCCACCAGGGTGCCTGGGTCTACGCGACGGCCGTCTTCGTCGACTGAAAACCGGTTCCCGGCGCGACCGGCCCGGCCGTACGATCCGCACATGAGCGAGGATGCCGCGCAGCCGGAGACCGTACGCACACGCCCCTGGCGAGGCCGCACCGTCTCCCTCACCCCGATCGAGCCCGATGACGCGGAGCTGATCCAGCACTGGCGCGCCGACCCGGTCGCCGCCCATGAGATCGGCATCTGGCCCGGTTCGCTGCACGAGCTCCGCGAACGCATCGAACGCTGGACCGACGACCGGAGCCGCGACGACTTCCTCGTCCTCCTCCCGGACGGCACCCCGGCGGGCCATGTCGCGCTCTTCGACGAGGACATCGCGGACGGCACCGCGGCCGCGTACTTGCTGCTGGCCCCCGAACACCGGGGCCGGGGGCATGCCGTCGACGCCCTGGCCGCCCTGACCGACCTGGCCTTCGGCGAACTGCCGATGCAGCGCGTCGAGGCGGTCACCCACACCGACAACAACGCCGCGCTCGCCGTCCTCGCCGCCACGGGCTTCGTCCAGGAGGGCGTCCGGCGCTCCGCCTGCCTGCACCGGGGCCGGCGCTACGACTCCGCGCTCCTGTCGCTGCTCCGCGAGGAGTGGGAGGCCCAGACCCGGCCGCGGTCCTGGGAACACGTCTGATCTCAGGCCGGAGCGCCTGCCCGCGTCGAGCCGCTCGGCCGGGCTGCCGGGGACAGCTCCTGTGCCAGGTCCTCCGCCAGCAGCCGCTTGGCGATCACATCGACGGCGGCCCGCAGCTGACGGTCGTCGGGCCGGGCACCGTCCTCGGCCAGCCTGGCGTTCAGCCACCGGGCCCAGGCGCCGGAGATCGTCGCGGCCTCGCGCCGGCCCGCCGCCGTGTGGGTGAACAGCCGGCCGTCCCCGGTCAGATAGCCCTCCTCGATCATCCGGTCGAAGACCGGCACCAGCACCTCGGGCGGAATCCGGTGCCGGGCCGCGATCAGGCCGAGGCCCGCGTGGCCGACCATCCGGGTGAACAGGTCGACCTGCATCACCGCCCAGGCCCCCGCCATGTCGAGCCGGGTGTCGGACTCCGCGACGATCCGCCGTGCCGTGTCCGGGCCCGCGCCGTGCAGGATCCCGGCCACGGCGAATTCGAGCAGCCTCGCGGAGTCCCCGGCACCGGGCTGGGCGAACCCCTCGCCCATGTCCGTCGACCCGGCCCGCGCCGAGTCCCGCAGCTTCACCTGCTTCAGGAACAGGGCCACGACAAACCCGATCAGGGCCACCGGAACCGTCCACAGGAAGACCGTGTGCAGCGTGTCCGCGTACGCCTGCGCCAGCGGCGCCGACTGCGCGCCGGGCAGGCCGTGCAGGGCCTGCGGGTTCTGCGAGGCCTTGACCAGCGCGGCGGGATCGCCGCCCGCCCGCGCCGCCCCGGCCACCCCCTCGGCCAGATTGGGCTTGAGCGCGTTGGCGTAGATCGTGCCGAACACCGCCGTGCCGAAGGAACTGCCGAGGGTCCGGAAGAAGGTCACGCCCGAGGTGGCCGTGCCCAGGTCCGCGTAGTCGACGGTGTTCTGCACGGCGATCGTCAGCACCTGCATGGACAGCCCGATGCCCAGCCCCAGCACCAGCATGTAGAACGACTCCCGCCACACACCGCTCTCCGGCCCCATCCGGGAGAGAAGGTACAGCCCGACCGCCATGACCGCTGAGCCGACGATGGGGAACACCCGGTACTGACCGGTCTTGCTCACCACGTTGCCGCTGAAGATCGACGCGATGAGCAGACCGATGACCATCGGCAGCGTACGCACCCCCGACACCGTGGCCGAGTCCCCGTCCACGTACTGGAGGTAGGTCGGCAGGAAGATCATCGCGCCGAGCATCGCGAAACCCACGATGAAGCTGAGGATCGAGCAGACCGTGAAGACCGGATTGCGGAACAGCCGCATCGGCAGCATCGGCTCCTCGGCGCGGGTCTCCACCACGCAGAACAGCGCCAGCGCGACGAGCCCGCCGATGAAGAGAGAGATGATGACCGGCGAGCCCCAGGCGTACTCGTTGCCGCCCCAGCTCGTCGCCAGGATCAGGGCGCTCGCACCCAGGGCGACCAGCGCGATGCCCAGGTAGTCGATCACCGGCCGCCCGGCCGCCTTCACGGAGGGAATGTTGCGGGCGGCGGCGATGACCACCACGATCGCGATCGGCACATTGACGTAGAACGCCCAGCGCCAGGTCAGATGGTCGGTGAACAGGCCGCCCAGCAGCGGCCCGATGACGGTGGAGATGCCGAAGACGGCCCCTATCGCGCCCTGGTACTTGCCGCGGTCCCGCAGCGGGATCACATCGGCGATCAGCGCCATCGACGTGACCATGAGCCCGCCCGCGCCGATGCCCTGCATGCCCCGCCAGATGATCAGCAGCAGCATGTTCGACGCGAGACCGCACAGGAACGAACCGGTGATGAAGATGACCGCCGAGATCTGGAAGACCAGCTTCCGCCCGAACAGGTCGCCGAACTTCCCGACCAGCACCGTCGCCACCGTCTCGGCGAGCAGGTACGCCGTGACCACCCAGGACATATGGGCGGCACCCCCGAGGTCCGAGACGATCGTGGGCAGGGCCGTTCCCACGATCGTCTGGTCCAGCGCCGCCAGCAGCATCCCGAGCACGATCGTCGCGAAGACGATGTTGCGGCGGCGCGGGTCGAGCACGGGCGGCGCGGCGGCACTCTGCTCGGCGGGGGCGGTCTCGCTGGCAGTGGTCACGCTTGCACCCTCACACCGGCCCGCACCCGCCGCATGCGGGCCGCCGCCGGACGGGTCAGCCGGGAAGCTCCCGGAGTGACCTCTTCAGCCGGGTCACGAACGCCTCGCGGACCGGCTCCGCCACCCGGTCGAGCGAGAGATAGGGATTGAGGTCCTCCAGCTCGACGAGCAGCAGTTCACCCTCCTCCGTACGGCAGGCGTCGACCCGCTGGATGCCGTACGCGAGGCTGTTCCACGCGATGAACCGCCGGGCGAACTCCAGATCCGCCGCGCTCGGCGCATACGGCTCCAGCACCCATCGGCGCTCCGGGTCCGGGGCGTACAGCGCGTACTGGAAGTCGTCGTCGACGAAGCAGAAGGACACCTCGTGGCGGAAGCCGATCCTCGGCTGGACCAGCAGCGTCCCGTCGGCGCCCTCCGGCAGCTCCGGCTCCCGCACGAACCGCAGCCCCACCGAGTCCGCCCCCAGCTTCGGCTTCACCACGTATTCGGCGGACTCCGGCAGCAGCCCCAGGTCCGCCGCCCGGTCCACCGTCGGGATCACCGGATACCCCGCGCGGCTCAGCTCCACGAGATACTGCTTGCCCGCCATGTCCCCACGTCCCCCGAGCGGGTTGTAGACCCGGCTCCCCCACTCCCGCGCCCGCGCGCGGAACGCTTCGTACGCCTCCTGGTAGTGCAGCACCGGACCGCTGTTGCGTACGAGGACCGTGTCGAAACCCGTCAACAGTGCCGCGGCGTCCAGCGGGTGACACAGCGCGACATCGAACTCCTCGCGCAGCCGGGCGCCCAGGAAGATGTCCTCGTCGCAGTAGCGACGGCCGCGCGCCTCGTAGGCGAGATCGGTGACCAGCAGGACGGAAGTCCGCGGAGCGGCGGGCATGGCGTTCCCCCAAGGGGTGTGTGGACCGATGGATGCCTCATGACCTCGGCGGCGCGGCCCGTGCACGCCCCGGAGCGTCCCGGCCTCCGCGCCGCGGGAGCCGACCGCATCGTATGCGCCGCTCCCGCCCGGCATTCTCCCGGCCGCCCCTCGCCGGTGGACACCGGCCCCGCGCCGCTACGCGAAGCCGGAACCGGGGCGCACCGCCAGGCGGGGGTGGTGGGCGGCGAGCACCTTGTTGGCGCGGGCCAGTTCGGCGAGGGCCTGTTCGCGGTCGGCCTGGTCCTCGATGCCGAGGCGCGGCCCGCGGAAGCGGCGGACCTCCCGGGCCGCGCAGTCGGCGTCGAACTCCGCCTGGAGGATGTGCGGCGGGATGCAGGACCCGATCAGCGCGGCGACCCGGTCCGGGATCGGCACGGGAACGAGCAGGTGCGAGGCGGTCATGGGTGGTTCCCTCTCGGATGGTTGGCCAGGAGGCGGTACGTGGACGCGGCCGCCTGGTGGGCGGCCGGCTCCTCCATGTGTACGGGACGCGGTTCCGGGTTTCTCGTTGGATACGTCTCCGTGTCGCAACCGTTTGGGACTGACCGTCTATTTCCCCTTACGCGTGGGTAAGTTGACTTGCCGCCCTCGCGCGTGCATGTGCTCAGGAGCGTTTGGTGTCGCTGCGGGCCCGGAGCGACAGGGCGCGCAGCACCGCCTCGGTGGAGAACCGGGCCTCCGGATCGACCAGCTGTTCGCCGAAGATGGTCTCCAGATTGCGCATGCGGTAGCGGACCGTCTGCGGATGCACATCGAGCAGCTCGCCCATCTGGGCCGCGGTGCCGCGGGTGTCCAGCCAGATCCTCAGGGTCTCGATCAGCCGCTCGCGGCGGTTGGCGCTGATTCCGGCGACCGGGGCCAACTCCCGCTGGGCGAGCTGGTCGAGGAGGGACGGGTCGGACAGCAGCCACAGGGTGATCAGATGGTCCTCGCACCGGACGAACGGCGTGTCGTCGATCACGCCCGCGTCGACGAGTTCGAGCACTCTGCGGGCCCAGCGGATCGAGTCCGAGGCCAGGGCGGTGGGGACGGTCAGCCCGATCGCGGCGTGCGCGTTGGGCAGGGCCTGCGCCAGCATCGATCTTCGCGCCTCGTCCACCGGTCCCGGGATCAGTAAGTGCGGCTGCGGATCGCTGAGATCGGCCAGGATGTCGCGGTCCGCGCAGAGCCGCTCCAGGCCCGCGGGGGCGCGCACGGCGACCAGGGTCACCTGCTCGGGCAGCGCCCAGCCGGTCTGCTCGCACAGATCGGCGATGGCGCTGCGGGGTACGGGGCGTCCGGCGAGGATCAGATGCAGGAGGCGGCGGCGCATGGCCTCGCCCTGCTCGCCGGACTGCGACTGCACCTCCAGGAACCCCTCGCGGGAAAGAGCTTCCAGTTCGTCGACATAGGTGAAGAGGGCATCGGCGAAACTCAGCATGAGGGTGGGGGAGAGGTGATAACTCCGGCCGACTTTCTTCGCCCGTCGCAGCGCGACCCGGGCACCGAGCCGATAGGCCCCCTGCAGGGAGTCCATGCTCCTTCCCTCGTAGGCCTCGAACCTTCCGAAACGACGGCACATGTCGTCGCGGAGCGTGGTGGAGGTGGCGGGCTCCGCCACCAGATCGACGAAGGACGAAAGGCTCTGTTCCACACCCACCCGGATGGCCAGCCCGTTCGGACCGTCGAGCAGGCGGGCGTATTCCGGATACGCCCGGGTGACTTCTATGCCGATTTCCTTGATGAGGCTGGGCAGTTCGGGCCGCATCATCGCGGCGAATTCCTGGGGGAGGGGCCCCAGCGGGTCTTCGGTGTCCAACGGCTGTATGAGATGTGGCATGACGTATTCCCCTTGCTCTCGGCGCCCGGTGGTGGGGTGAGGCGGTGGGGGGAAGCGCTCCCACGAACCGACAGGTGCGTACCAAGTCCGCGATGAAGATAGACCAAGTCAGAGACGGTGCCCACCACTTGGACAAGATCGGAGTGCAGGGGGCACACATCGTCGGCGCGTTGTGGGTCTTCCGTGCAGGTGGGGAGGTAATACTCGCTTTCGGACAATGAATTTCGGCCGCGTGCTCGGATGGTGACAACAAACCCATCTCGCTCTCCGCGAAGGGCTGCCGGCACGGACGCGCGGGGGGCCGGCGGGGGTGTGGCCGCCGCACCCGGTGTCCGGCGGGGAGGGGGCTCACCACGGAGTACGTGTGCGGGCCGGTTCTCGCCGGTGTCCCGCCCCGGTCCTCCGGGGGCGACGGCCGGTGCGCAGGCCAGGCGGTACGCGTCCGGGCTCCGGGGCCCGGACGCCCGGGTCCGTCCCGTGTGTGCGAGGGGCGGGTTCCGTCGACCGGAGCGCCCCGTTCCGCCTCCATGGGCACACTCGGTTGCGCACCCCTTGATAAAAGGCGCCCGTGACCGTACTCATTTCCGGATCAAAATCCGGGCGGCGAAAAAGATCTTAGGCGGACGGATTGTGTCGCCCTGTTTCCCGCGAGTAACATCACGCCTCGGTCAATTCGGACGTGAAATCTGCCCGAAATTTGACGCTCGGAGCTCCCGCCTTCGGTCAACCCGGGGCACCACTGACAGGTCACCGTCGGCGATCGCCGTCCTCGGCGCGGCAGACGTTGCCACCGAACAACTTCGTGCACGAGGCCGCTGTTGTGGCGGCCGACAAGAGGGGACGACATGAGACCCGTTTCCACCAGAACCCGTGTGGGGATGCTTGCCGCATTCACGGCGTTCACCGCTCTGCTTTCCACCGGCTCGGCCACCGCTGCCACGCAGCTCAACGGCGACTGGGCACCCTTCGACCGCTGCCCGGTGGATGCGCCCGCCATGCTGGCCGCGGACGGCATCACCGATGTCGCGACCTGCATCTCGTCGAGTTCCGCCACCGGATCGATCACGCTCGGCAAGTCCGTGGTGCCGACCGGCAAGAGCGATCTGCAGCTCGGTGTGATCCAGCACAGCGACGGCACCACCTCGCTGGTCGCACCGCCCGAAGGGGCGCTCATCGCCGATTCCGCAGAAATTCCGGGAGGCCTGCTCGGGCTGATGTGCCCGAACGGAATTCCCGTGATCTCGGGAATCTGCCGGCAGCTGACGGACAATAACCTCAACCGGGTGACGGCGACCATCGAACCGGCCGGCGCGCCCCGGGACTTCCAGATGACCGCGGCGTTCTCCACCGGTCAGCCCATTCTCACCATCCCGGTCCGCATTCACCTGAAGAACCCGTTCCTCGGTGACAAGTGCTACATCGGAACCACGGCCGACCCGGTGCTGCTCAAGCCGCAGAACCTGACCCAGCCCGCGCTCTCGCTCCAGCGGTTCGCCGCGAGCGGGGCCCGCGACGACGCCGGCGAGATGGGCCGGTACACCTTCGACGGCGCCGACCAGGGGGATTCCACGTTCGCCGTCCCGGGTGCCAGCGGCTGCGGGGCGGGGCTCCTGGACTGGGCGGTGAACCTCAAGACCGGGCTCCCCTCGGCGTCGGGGAAGAACAGCGTGACCCTCAACAGCACTTCGACGTACTTCGCCAGCCCCTACACCCCGGCGAGCCTCGCGCCGAACGAGGGCAAGGAGCTCTCGCGCTTCTGGCATTCGGCACAGAAGTAACCGGTGCTGCGCCGGTGTGCGCCCGGAAATGTGAGGAAGCTGAACAGGAATTCCGTTCAAACTCTTCTCAACTCCGAATTGGCGCAGTAAAGTACCGGTCAGTAGTCATTTGAGTCGCAACATGGACCGGCTTCATTGCGGGAACCCTATCGGAACGCCTGGCGCGAATACCGCCCGGGAGAGCCGCCTCACAAGGCGATCGATGGGCTCACGCTCAGCTGCAGCCCGTTCTTCCGTGAACGGGAGTACTTCCCCCAGAAAACCGTGCCGGACAGAGCTGTGCCATTTCGGCGCAACCCTGACGGACCAATTCCCCAACGGGACAGGAGAAGTTCCATGCTCAAGAAGACGCGAATCATCACCGCCGTCGGTGCCGCCGCCGCCGCGGTCGCCCTGGCCACCCCGTCCGCGATCGCCGGCCCCAGCGCCGCCTGGAACATCACGCCGACCGGGAACTTCACCGGCACGGCCGGTGTGACGACCCTGACGGACAACGTCGGCAACGTGATCCAGTGCGCGACCGCCTCCGCCAACGGCAACGTGCCCTCCTCGCCCGTCGCCGGGCCGGTCCTGGCCAACATCACCTCCGCCTCGTTCAACGCGCCGTGCACCGGCCCGTTCGGCAGCACGTGGACCGTCACGGCCGCCACGCCGTGGACCATCAACGGCAACACCCCGGGCGGGTACACCGCGGGCTCCGGCACCAACGGCACCGGAAAGACCACCGGCTGGGTCGGTGGCATCAGTGCCACGGTCACCGGCTCCAGCGTCCTCGGCCCGTGCACCTTCAAGGTGACCGGCACGGTGGACGGGGTCTACAACAACCCGAGCGCCGGAGGCTCCAACGGCACGCTGGCCGTGGCTCCGGCGGCCACCAGCCCCCGTCTGCTGACCATCAGCAGCAAGGTCGGCGGCGGCTGCGGCATCGTGGGCGCGACGGCGACCTTCAAGGGCAACTACAACGTGGTGTCCGCCGCCGGTGGCTCGCCCGTCATCACCTACAGCTGATCCGCACAGGGTGACCGCTCGGGTCCTGCCGTATCACCCGAGTGCTCCGGCCCGGCCGCAGGACTGCGGCCGGGCCGGCCCCGTCGGCGAGGACGCCGGAATTACTCACGAACTGACAAGGCGCTCCGCGATTCTTGTCACTCGCCTCCTGTTCCCGCCCCACCCGCGAAGAGCAGGACGTGAAGCGCTTCCCAAGCGTCTCGGGCGCCGCGTACCGTACCCACCGGTAGAGGCTGCCGGCTGTGTACGCCTGGTCAATTCCCTTACGGAGCAGCGTCTTTACCCGCCCCGGACGGCCGCGCACGTCCAAGCGCCCCGGTGCGGCACGTACGGACGCCTGCTCCCGGGGCAGTCACCACCATCGAGTCCGGAAGGCAGAGTCGCATGGCAGCCAATGCACGCTGGGCCCCCCGCCGCACGGCGCGGATGACCGCGGGCGGTCTCCTGGTCGTCGCAGCCACCTTTCTGCCGGGTGCCCAGTCCGCGGCCGACGGGCAGCGGTCGCAGACCGCCGTCGACTACGACTGCCAGTTCCCCTCGGGCAGCCGCGCGGTCACCGCGGTCGTCGCGGCCGGGTACCCGGCGAGCGGCAAGGTGGGCGATCCCGTGGCTGCCCGTGATGTGACGGTCGCTCTGGACCTGCCGAGGGGAGTCCTCGGCGACCTGGAGCAACTGGAGGCGACCGCGGTCTCCGCCCTCGCCCAGCTCGCGGTCCAGTACACCGCCGGGACGGACTCGGCCAAGGCCGACTGGTCCGGTCTGGCGGCTCCCGCACAGGACATCGCCGGGCGCGAGAGCGTCAGGCTGGAGGCGGCCGGGCCGGTCCCGACCGCCACGTTCGGCTCTCCGGGCGAGGCCACGCTGTCGGCCTCGGACCTGACGCTCACGCTCAGCCCGCTCAAGGCGGACGGCTCACCCGCCGCACCGAGCGGCCTCGATGTGACCTGCCGCCCGGTGGCGGGAGCGGACACCGTCCTGGCCACGCTGCCCATCAGCGGCACGCCGACGGAGGAACCCGTCGAGCAGCCGCCGGCGGACCCCGACCGCGACGACGCGCTCCCGCCCGGTCAGCGCGAGAAGCTGGACGACGCGCGGCGGGAGGCCGACAGGAAACAGGAGGAGGGCGAGGGCGATGTCGAGCCGTGTCCCTTCTCGATGGAACTCCCCACCCCTTCCGAGGCGTTCGTGACGGGGTTCACCAACGTGAAGAAGCTGAACGGCGCGGCGCTGCTGGGGCCCGCCCGCACGAACGTGACCATGATGATGAAGTACACCAACGACCCGTGCCTGAAGACCGTACGGGTGCTGAGCGGCGCGGAGTTCGAGCACGAGGGCAAGCGGCAGCTGCCGCCGTCGCGGGGCACGTTCCTCTCGTTCGGCTTCATGCCGACCACGGCGACGATGATCCTGAGCCAGGTCGGCCCGACGGCCAGCATCGACTCCCTCACCATCAACGACCTGATCGTCGATCCGCGATACCCCGAGTACACGACCATCACCGCCAAGTTCGAGCTGCGCGTCAAGGACGTCAAGGTCAACGGTGTGTCCCTCGACGTGGGGCCGAACTGCCGGGCCTCCAAACCGATCGAGCAGACGCTCAGGGCATTCGGGACGACCTATCCGCGTGCCGGGTACACCGTTCAGTACGGCGGCACCATGGACGGGAACACATATATTCCGGCCTTCGAGGGATGCGGTGTCGGGGAAGATCTGGATCCGCTGCTCACGGCCTCCATTTCAGGAGGCGGGAACTACATCAAGATGACCCAGGCACCCCTGTGCGTCTCTACGAACCCGGATGGTCCCGACTGCCCCCCGAAGGTGCCGAAGCCGGAACGCTGAACTGCCCCGCGACCTTTGCGTGACCCATTGATGAGCCCTTCCGGCGAAGTCCCCCCGGAAGGGCTCATCGGCGTGGCGAAGTCCGGGCGGAACCACCGTGGCGTCGGGCGGATGCCGGGCGGGGATTGTTTCGGGCTCCGCGATGATTCCTCACTTTCTCACAGGTTTCGCGTGCCGATTGCTCATATGCCGACAAGTAATCGTGCCCGCCCAATCGCCTCGCAGAAATTTTCGTATCCGGTATTGCGTAGCCAGGTTACTCGGCCGTAGCGTCCCCAATGAGTGACCCGGACCCCTCGGCACCTGCTCGTTCGGTGTACGCGGGAGGCCGGTTCGGGCGCCCCGCGCGCCGACTCCGCAGGCCAGGGCCCGGCTCGGCCGCCGGAGCACTTGCGCACATCGCGACAAAAGCAGGGGGCGGATTTGTCATCGAATGACAAGTGATCCACTTCCGGCACCTCGTTCGTCGATTTCCGCTGTTCAACGGCTTGTCCTGGCGGTTTCGACGGACATAGCGTGCGCCTCCTGGTGCACGAGTGACGAGCCGCCATTGGATTTCTCAGAGCCGGAGCGCAGACAGATGACTACGTTCACGACCACTTCGAAGGAGGACCGATGGGAATCGAAGTAGTCGTCGAGGGCCTGACGAAGTCCTTCGGCAGACAGAACATCTGGCAGGACGTCAGTCTCACGCTGCCGGCCGGTGAGGTGAGCGTGATGCTCGGCCCCTCCGGCACCGGAAAGACCGTCTTCCTGAAATCCATCATCGGACTGCTCAAGCCCGAGCAGGGAAGCGTCCTCATCAACGGCGTCGACATGGTGAACAGCCCCGAGCGCGAAATCATGGAGACCCGGAAGCTGTTCGGTCTCATGTTCCAGGACGGCGCCCTCTTCGGCTCGATGTCGCTCTTCGACAACATCGCCTTCCCGCTGCGTGAACACACCCGCAAGAAGGAATCCGAGATCCGCCGCATCGTCATGGAGCGGATCGACATCGTCGGACTTCTCGGCGCCGAGGGGAAGCTCCCGGGCGAGATATCCGGCGGCATGCGCAAGCGCGCCGGCCTCGCCCGCGCCCTGGTGCTGGACCCGCAGATCATCCTCTGCGACGAGCCGGACTCCGGACTCGACCCGGTCCGTACCGCCTTCCTCTCCCAGCTCCTCATCGATCTCAACGCGCAGATCGACGCGACGATGCTCATCGTCACCCACAACCTCGACATCGCGGCGACCGTCCCCGACAACATGGGCATGCTGTTCTGCCGCAATCTCGTCACCTTCGGACCGCGCGAGGTGCTGCTCACCAGCGACACCCCGGTCGTCTCCCAGTTCCTCGCCGGACGCAGGGAAGGCCCCATCGGGATGTCCGAGGAGAAGGACGCCGCCACCCTCGCGGCCGAGCAGCGGGACGGCGGCGCCGGCTACGACACCGGGCCGCGCACCGTCGTACCGCAGCTGGAACCCTCTCCCGGCATGCCCGTACGCCAGGGTGCCCTGCGCCGCCGCGAGCGCGTCATGTCGATGATGGGCCAGCTGCCGGAGGCCGCCCGTACGGCCATCATGCAGAGCTACACGCCTGCCGCGGGGGGTGCGCGCCCGTGACGGCCCCCCTGCCGGTGCGGCCCCCCGAGCCGCCCACGACCGGGGCTTCCGCGCCCCCGGCGCCCCGGAGCGGGACATCCGGGAACAAGGCTCCCACCCGGCTGCTCGCCCCGCTGCGGGAGACCGGGAAGCTCTTCGCCCTCGGCCTCGCGGTGGGCCGGGCCATCTTCCGCAGGCCCTTCCAGCTGCGGGAGTTCATCGAGCAGTTCTGGTTCGTCGCCAGCGTCACGATCCTGCCGGCCGCACTCGTCTCCATCCCGTTCGGCGCGGTCATCGCCCTCCAGGTCGGCTCGCTCACCCAGCAGTTGGGGGCGCAGTCGTTCACCGGCGGCGCCAGCGTGCTGGCCGTCATCCAGCAGGCCAGCCCGATCATCGTGGCGCTGCTGATCTCCGGAGCGGCCGGATCGGCCATCTGCGCGGACCTGGGCTCCCGGAAGATCCGCGAGGAGCTCGACGCGATGGAGGTCATGGGCGTCTCGCCCATCCAGCGCCTGGTCGTCCCGAGGGTCCTGGCGACCATGCTCGTCGCCGTCCTGCTCAACGGGCTGATCTCCGTCGTCGGCACGCTCGGCGGCTACTTCTTCAACGTGATCATGCAGGGCGGCACACCGGGTGCCTATCTGGCCAGCTTCTCCGCCCTGGCCCAGCTGCCCGACCTGTACATCAGCGAGTTCAAGGCGCTGATCTTCGGCTTCATCGCGGGGATCGTGGCCGCCTACCGCGGGCTGAACCCCCGGGGCGGCCCCAAGGGGGTCGGTGACGCGGTCAACCAGTCCGTCGTCATCACCTTCATGCTCCTGTTCTTCGTGAACATGGTCCTCACGGCGATCTACCTCCAGATCGTCCCCGCGAAGGGGAGCTGACCGATGCCGATGCTCAGCTGGCTCGACAGATCGGGCGACCAGCTCACCTTCTACGTACGGGCGCTGGTCTGGATCCCGCGCACCCTGCGCCGCTACCTGAGGGAAGTACAGCGTCTCCTGGCCGAAGTGGCCTTCGGCAGCGGGGGACTCGGGGTCATCGGCGGCACCATCGGCGTGATGATCGCGATGACCCTCTTCACGGGTACGGTCGTCGGCCTCCAGGGGTACGCGGCGCTCAACCAGATCGGCACCTCCGCCTTCACCGGCTTCATCTCCGCCTACTTCAACACCCGTGAGATCGCCCCGCTCGTCGCCGGGCTCGCCCTCTCCGCCACCGTCGGCGCGGGCTTCACCGCCCAGCTCGGGGCGATGCGGATCAACGAGGAGGTCGACGCGCTGGAAGCGATGGGCGTGCGGTCGATGCCGTACCTCGTCACGACGAGGATCATCGCCGGAGTAGTCGCGATCATCCCGCTGTACGCGATCGGGCTGCTCTCCTCGTACGTCGCCTCCCGCTACATCACGATCCTCTTCAACGGGCAGTCCGCGGGAACGTACGACCACTACTTCGATCTCTTCCTCTCCCCGGACGACGTGCTCCTGTCGGTGCTCAAGGTGCTGATCTTCAGCGTCCTGGTGATCCTCGCCCACTGCTACTACGGCTTCCACGCCACCGGCGGCCCCGCCGGGGTGGGGGTGGCCGTCGGGCGGTCGGTGCGGAACGCGATCGTGCTGATCAGCGTCACCGACTTCTTCCTCTCCCTCGCCATCTGGGGCGCCACGACGACCGTGAAGGTGGCCGGCTGATGATTGCCCGGAGCACACGGACGGTCCGCCGCAGACTCGCCGGAGTCGCGTTCCTGCTCACGCCCGTCGTCCTGGTGTGGGTGTCGGTCTCGGTGTACGAGAAGGACTTCACCGACAACGCCACCGTGACCGTACGCACCGGATCCGTCGGCAACGAGATGCACGACAACGCCGACGTGAAGCTGCGCGGAGTCGTCATCGGCCAGGTGCGCGACATCGCCTCCGAGGACGACGGAGCCCGTCTCACGCTGGACATCGACCCCGGCAAGCTCGGGCAGATCCCCGCCGATGTCACGGCCCAGATGCTGCCCACCACCCTCTTCGGGGAACGGTTCGTGGCACTCGTGCCCCCGCCGGTCCCCTCCACCAGGACGCTGCGCGCCGGAGCGGTGATCCCGCAGGACCGATCCAGCAACGCCATCGAGCTGGAACAGGTCCTCGACAACGTGCTGCCGCTGCTGACCGCGGTGAAGCCGGAGAAGCTCTCCGCCACCCTCAACGCCGTCTCCCAGGCGCTGGAGGGGCGCGGCGACAAGCTCGGCGACACCCTGGTCACGCTCGACGCCCACCTGAAGAAGTTCAACCCCCAACTCCCCACGCTCAACGCCGACATCAAGGAACTCGTCAAGGTGAGCACGGTGTACGGAGACGCCGCGCCCGATGTCCTGGACGCGCTGACCGACTTCACCACCACCAGCGGCACCATCGCCGAGCAGCAGGCCCAGCTCGCCGACCTGTACGGGGCCACCACCGCCTCCGCGCAGGACATCACCACCTTCCTCCGGGCGAACAAGGACAACCTCATCAGGCTCTCCGCCTCCAGCAGGCCGACGCTCGAAATCCTCGCCGAGTACGCGGACTCCTTCCCCTGCACCCTGCGCACCGTGGCCGGATTCGTGCCCGCCATGGACAAGGCCCTGGGCAAGGGGACCAACCAGCCGGGACTGCATGTGACCGTCAAATCGGTCCCCTCCAAGGGGAAGTACGTGGCGGGCCGGGACACCCCCGTCTACAACGCCACCGGCGGCCCGCACTGCTACTCGGTGCCCTATGTCGGCCGGCACGTGCCCACCGCCGACGCCCGGACGGCGCGGGCGGACCGCCCCGCCTCGGACGCCTCCGCCGGCGCCGCCCCGACCGGCTCCCCGGACACCGCCCTCGGTCTGCCCAACTCACCGCAGGAGTCCCGGCTCGTCAACGAACTGGTGGCTCCCTCACTGAAAGTCCAGCCGCAGACCCTGCCCGACTGGAGCAGCGTGCTCATCGGTCCGGCCTTCCGCGGTGCGGAGGTGAAGCTCAAGTGAATCGCCGCTCCCTCGCGGGACCGCTCACGAAATCGATCGTCTTCGTCCTGGTGACGGTCCTCGCCACCACCGTGCTGGCGCTCTCCATCGCCAACACCGGGGTCGGGGACACCACCACGTACAAGGCGAGGTTCACCGACGCCACCGGGCTCATCGAAGGGGACAGCGTCCGTATCGCCGGGGTCAAGGTCGGCCAGGTGGAGTCCATCGAGGTCGCCGACAAACGGCTCGCCGAGGTCACCTTCGCCGTACGCAAGGGCCGCAAGCTGCCCGCGTCGGTGACCGCCTCCATCAAGTACCTCAACATGGTCGGCCAGCGCTATGTCGACCTCGACCAGGGCGCCGGTCCGGTCGGGGCCAGCTTCGCCGCCGGGGACACGATCCCGCTCGCCCGCACCACCCCGGCCCTCGACCTGACCCAGCTGTTCAACGGCTTCCAGCCGCTGTTCGAAGGACTGTCCCCGCCGGACGTCAACCAGCTCGCCGGGTCGATCGTCCAGGTGCTCCAGGGCGAGGGCGGCACCGTCGACAGCATCCTCCAGCACGTCGGATCACTGACGAGCACCGTCGCCGCGAAGGACAAGGTGATCGGTGAGGTGATCGAGAACCTCAACACCGTGCTGAAGACGGTCAACGACCGGGAAGCGGGCTTCAACGACCTCGTCGTCACCCTCCAGAAGCTCGTCACGGGCTTCTCCGGCGACCGCAAACCGCTCGGTGAGGCGGTGACGGCGATGGGCGCCCTCACCACGGTCACCGCCGGACTCTTCGAGGACGGCCGCAAGCCGCTCAAGGAAGACATCAGGCAACTGGGTCGGCTCACCGACCAGTTGGGCAAGAACACGCCGAAGATCGAGAACTTCCTGGAGAAGACACCGGCCAAGATGGCGGCGATCAGCCGCCTCACGTCCTACGGCTCCTGGCTCAACCTCTATCTCTGCGAGGCCAAGGTCAGCGGGGTCACGACCGACGACGGCAGCGCGCCGCCCACCGGCATCGCGATCACCCAACCGAGGTGCCTGGCATGAGAATCACACCCATCCGGGAACGCAACCCGGTCGCCGTCAGCATCGTCGGACTCCTCGTCCTGGCCCTCATCGGGCTCGCCGCCTACCGCGCGGACTCGCTGCCCTTCATCGGCGGCGGCACCACCTACAGCGCCGACTTCACCGAGTCGGCCGGACTCGCCGACGGCGACGAGGTGCGGATCGCCGGAGTGAAGGTCGGCGAGGTCACCGGGGTCTCCCTCGACGGGGCCAAGGTGAAGGTCGACTTCAGGGTGAAGGACGCCTGGATCGGCAACTCCTCCACCGTCGGCATCGCCATCAAGACGCTCCTGGGCGACAAGTACCTCGCCGTCGACCCGCTGGGCAACGCCCCGCAGGACCCGGGCTCCCGCATCAGGGCGAGCCGCACCACCTCACCGTACGACGTCACCCAGGCGTTCAACGGACTCGGCGAGACCATCGGGGAGATCGACACCGCCCAGCTCGCCAAGAGCTTCGAGACGATCTCCGCCACGTTCAAGGACTCCCCGCCCGATGTGCGCAGCGCGGCGAACGGCCTGTCCGCACTGTCGAGGACGGTCTCCGAACGGGACGCCCAGCTGGCCACCCTCCTCAAGGGAAGCAAGCAGCTCACCAGGACCCTCGCCAACAAGAAGAGCAGCTTCGAGACCCTCCTGGAGGACGGCAACCTGCTGCTCGGCGAGATCCAGGCGCGCCGCGACTCCATCCACCTCCTGCTCACCGGCACCAGGAATCTCGGCACCCAGCTCACCGGGCTCGTCGCGGACAACGACAAGCAGCTCAAGCCGACCCTGGACTCGCTCGGCCGGGTCACCGCCGTACTGATCAAGAACCGCAAGAGCCTCGACAAGGTGCTGGCCATGACCGGTTCGTACAGCCGCCTCGTCGGCAACACCCTCGGCAGCGGACGCTGGTTCGACAACTACGTCTGCGGGGTCGTACCGAAGAACTACCTGCCCGCCGGCACACCCCCGGCGACCGGATGCATGCCACCCGAGCAGCAAGGCGGCCGCTGACATGAGACTCACGCGCATCGTCGGCATCGGCGCCGGACTCGCGGTCGTCGCGGTCGCGGCCACCACGGGGGTGATGGCCCTGGACGAAGAGGGGAAGACCACCGTCACCGCCTACTTCGACCAGGCCACCGGCGTCTACGCCGGATCGGACCTGCGGATCCTCGGCGTACGGGTCGGCACGGTCGAATCCGTGAAGCCCCGGGGCGAGGAGGTCAAGGTGGTGCTGCGGCTCGACCGGGGCATCGCGGTCCCGAAGGACGCCCACGCGGTCGTCGTCGCCCCCAGCCTCGTCGCCGACCGCTACATCCAGCTCGCGCCCGCCTACGACGGAGGGCCCCGGCTCGCCGACAACGCCGTACTGCCCGCCGCGGGCAACGCCACGCCCGTCGAGGTCGACCAGCTCTACGAGTCGATCACCGAGCTCTCCACGGCGCTGGGCCCCGACGGGGCGAACGCCGACGGAGCCCTGGCCGGTCTGCTGGACACCGGAGCGAAGAACCTCGACGGCAACGGCAAGGCCATCGGCGACTCCATCGAACAGTTCGGCAAGGCCACCAAGACCCTGGACAGGAGCAGCGGCGACCTCTTCGACACGCTCTCCTACCTCCAGACCTTCACCACCATGCTCAAGGACAACGACAGCAACGTCCGCACCGCCGAACAGCAGCTCAACTCGGTCACCGGCTTCCTCGCCGACGACAAGAAGAACCTCAGCGCGGCGCTGAAGGAACTCGGCACCGCGCTCGGCCAGGTCAAGAGCTTCATCGAGAAGCACCGCGGATCCCTCAAGGAGAACGTGGACGCCCTGGTGCCGCTCACCCGGACCCTGGTCGACCAGCGTGCCTCGCTCGCCGAGGCCATGGACACCCTGCCCCTCGCCGCGGGCAACGTCCTGAACGCCTACGACCCGGCGAACCGGACGCTCAACGGGCGCACGAACCTCAACGAGCTGTCCATGGGAGGGCCGCTCGTCGAACCCGAGAGCCGCCCGCGCACCCCCTCCCTGACCGGGCTGGCCCCGGTGGACGCCACCCGCAGAAAGGCCCTCCCCGCCCTGCCGCTGCCGGAGATCGGCACCGTCTACGGCACACCGGGGAAGAAACCCGCCAAGGACGAGGAACCGGACAGCAAGGGGGCGAACCGATGAGCCGTGCCCTGCGCGCACCCGGACCCCGGACGGTCGGTGCGGCCGCCGCACTGGTCGCCGTCGGAGTCGGTGTCGCCCTCGTGGTGACCAGCGTCGACGCGCCGGTGTTCACCGGCATCGAACAGGTGCCGCTGCCCGGCGGCGCCGACCTCGGCGACCACCCCTACGAGATCACCGCGGAGTTCGGGGACGTGCTCAGCCTCGCCCCGCAGTCCTCGGTCAAGGTCAACGACGTCTCGGTCGGCCGAGTCACCAGGATCTCCCTCAGCCCCGACGGCTGGACCGCGAAGGTCACCATGCGCGTCAACGGGAAGATCGAACTCCCCGAGAACTCCTACGCGCACCTGGAACAGTCCAGCCTCCTGGGCGAGAAGTTCATCCAGCTCTCCCCTCCACCGGGCGGGAAGGGCCGGGGCTCCCTCGCCGACGGCGACCGCATCCCGCTCGTCCGCACCAACCGCAACCCGGAGGTCGAGGAGGTGTTCGGCGCGCTGTCCATGCTCCTCAACGGCGGCGGCGTCAACCAGCTGAAGACCATCACGACCGAGCTGAACAAGGCGCTCGCCGGACAGGAACCCCAGGTCCGCTCGATGCTGAACCGGGTCGACACCCTCGTCACCAACCTGGACGGCCACAAGGAGGACATCACCCAGGCCCTCGACGGCGTCAACCGGCTGGCCACCACCCTCGCCACCCGCAAACAGGACGTCGGCACCGTTCTCACCGACCTCAGCCCCGGCATGAAGGTCCTGGAGAAACAGCGCGGCTCGCTCCTGACGATGCTGCGCTCGCTCGACACGCTCTCCACCGTGGCCGTCGACACGATCAACAAGAGCAAGGCCGACATGATCGCCGACCTCAAGGCCCTCGCCCCGACGCTGAAGGCCCTCGCCGACTCCGGCAACGATCTGCCCGACTCCCTCCAGGTGCTGCTCACCTACCCGTTCACCGACGAGGTGCTGCGCGGTGTGAAGGGCGACTACCTCAACGTCTACCTCGATGTGACGGCACTGCCCGGCACCCAGATCATCCCGGCGCTCACCCCCGGCGACCCGGTGCCCCCGCAGCCCACCGCCGGCGGGGGCGGGACACCGATCACGGACACCCTCCCGCTCCCGCTGCCGTCAGTCCCCGAGACCTCGCAGGGGAGCGCCCGATGATCACCCTCGCCATCCGGCTCAAGAACATCGCCTTCCTCGTCATCGCGGTCCTCGTGCTCGGCTATCTGGGGGTCCGCTACGCCGACCTCGGCCACTACGTCGGACTGCGCGGCTACTACACCGTCACCGTGCAACTCCCGCAGACCGGCGGCCTGTACACCCACTCCAACGTCACCTACCGGGGTGTCTCCGTGGGCCGGGTCGGACCCATCGAGCTGACCGACGACGGCGTCGAGGCCGAACTGCGCATCGAGAACGACGCACCGCGCATTCCCGACAGCCTCAAGGCCGTCGTGGCGAACCTCTCCGCGGTCGGCGAGCAGTACGTCGACCTGCGGCCCACCCGCAGCGAAGGCCCCTTCCTGGGCAACGGCTCGGTGATCGACCAGGCCGACACCACCATCCCCGCACCGCCCACCGACGTCCTCACCGGCGTCAACGACCTCGCGGCCTCCGTCGACCTGGAGAACCTGCGTACGGTCGTCGACGAGTTCGGCACCGCGTTCAGCGGACGCGGCGACGACCTCCAGGTACTGCTGGACACCAGCGGCGAGTTCATCGAGGCGGCGGACAGGTCGCTGCCCGTCACCACCCGGCTGATGGCCGACGGCGAGACCGTGCTGCGCACCCAGGCGGAACAGGGCGAGGCGCTGAAGGGCTTCGCCTCCGGCGCCGGGGAACTGGCTGCCGAACTCAAGGGGTCCGACACCGACCTGCGCCGGCTCATCGCGGCAGCCCCGGACGCGGCCGGACAGATCAGCGGACTGCTGCGCGACCTCGACCCGGGCTTCGGCATGGTCGTCGCCAACCTCCTCACCACCTCCGAGGTCGCCGTCACACGCCAGCGCGGCCTGGAGGAACTCCTGGTGAAGCTGCCCGCGGTCGCCGCGGCGGGAGCGACGGCGGTGGACAAGGACGGCGCCCGGTTCGGGATGTCCGTCACCTTCTTCGAACCACTGCCCTGCACCGCCGGATACGGCGCGACGGTCTACCGCAACGGACTCGACACCTCGGCCGCGCCGCCGCTCAACACCAAGGCCCGCTGCACCTCGTCGCCCGGCACCGGCATCAACGTACGGGGCAGCGCGAACGCGCCCGAGGGCGGCCCCGTGCCGGAGCCGGCCACCGCGGGCCAGGTGTTCCGGGGCACGGACGCGGCCCACCGGCTGCCCGGGGCGCCGGGCGTCACGGCACGGAGCACGCCCCAGGCCGACGGCATGGCCGGACTGCTGGGACTGGGAGGAGACGAATGAAACGCGGCGCCACCGGCTGGGCCGTCCTGCTCGTGGCCGCACTCGTCTGCGGACTCGGCGGCTGGTCGTACGCGCGGGCGCGCGGCGACGACACCCTCGCGTACGCCAAGAGCCGCGACACCGCGCTCCTTGAGGGGCGCCGGCACCTCGCCACGCTGAACAGCCTGGACGGCACGAGCGCCGGGAGCGTGAGCACCGGGCTGCGCGCCTGGCTGGACTCCTCGGCAGGCCCGCTGCACGAGGAGCTGAAGCGGACCCGGAAGACGGACGCGAGCGAGCTGACCGCGTCCGGGACCACGGCACGCGCGAAGGTCACCGACGCCGCGCTCACCGCACTCGACGACCGGACCGGCACGGCGCGGCTGATCGCGACCGTCGACATCGAGGTCACCCCGCGCACCGGCAAGGCGGGAACCCAGCGCAAACGCTTCGAGGCCACCCTCGACAGAACGGCGGACGGCTGGAAGGTCGGGGTGCTCACGGCGATCGGGGTCGGGGGCGTCGGATGAGGCAGCGGGGAGGAACGGCGACGGTGAACAGCACGGGCACCAGGGACGGGCATCGCGACGGCATCGAGGACAGTGCCGGTCAGGACGCCGAGGAGGGCGGCGCGGAGCGGGACGGGGCGGCGGCGCGCGAGCCGGGGGAACCGCCGCGGGCCCAGGACCCGGCGCCCCGGGGCGGTCGCCGATGGCCGCGGATCCTCGGCGCGGTCCTGGTGTGCGCGCTGCTCGCGGCGGGCGGCCTGCTCTTCGCCGAGGGACAGCGGCTGCGGGACACCCCCGCCACCTCCAACCGCGCGCTGAGCGACTCCGCCGCCACCGGCCGGGTGGTGGGCGATGTCAGCAACGCGCTCGGCAAGGTCTTCTCGTACAGCCCGCGGGCCACCGCCGTCACCAAGGAGTCGGCGAAGGAGGTCCTGGCGGGAAAGGCTCTCCAGCAGTACGCGGCGCTGTTCGGCCAGGTCGAGAAGCAGGCCACCGACCAGAAACTGACGCTCACCACGCATGTCGTACGCGCCGGAGTGACCCGGCTGACCGACAGCAGCGCCCATCTGCTCGTTCTCCTGGACCAGGTCTACGAGCGCGAGGGGAAGGCCGCCACCACCGCGGCCGCACAGCTCTCGGTGACCGCCGAACTCCGCGACGGACACTGGCGAATCGTCGAGATCACCTCCAGATAGCGCACGCAGGCAACGCACACAGGCTCGGATCGGCACAGCCGGCAGGGGAGAGGCACGCAATGGCACGGGTACGGACGACGGGGAATGCTCTGGTGACGGTGGCGATCGCGCTCACGGCCGTGGCGGCCGTGGCGGCGGGCTGGGGCGGCTGGTCCCGGTACGACGCCTCCCACGACGACTCGGCGGCGTACGCGCAGGCCCGCGACGACGCCCTGGCCGCGGGCGAACAGGCGGTGCAGAACATGAACACCCTGGACCACCGGAAGCTGGAACAGGGGCTGGACAGCTGGGAGAGCTCCACCACCGGCGATCTGCACAAGCAACTGATCGACGGACGGGACGAGTTCGTGAAGCAGATCGAGGCGGCGAAGACGGTCAGTACCGCCAAGGTCCTCTCCGGCGCGGTCACCGAGCTCGACGACCGGGCCGGCCGGGCCGGAGTCATGGTGGCCGTCCGGGTCACCGTCACCGCGCCGAAGGGCGAGCCCGCGGTGAAGGAGAGCCGGATGCTCGGCCAGCTCACCCGGACCTCGCAGGGATGGAAGCTCAGCGCCCTCGGCCAGGCGCCCGTCGGCAACACCGCCGGCTGACGCCCCCGCCCCCGACCGCCCCCGAGAGGATCCCGGACATGTCGACGACCCGTCACCTCGTCAACCGTCAGCGCCGGCTGGCCACCGCCGCCGCGGAACGCACCACCACCACCACCACCACCGCCACCGCCACCGAGTCCGTCACCCCCACGCCGCCGGAAGCGGACGCGGCGGCCGGAGCGCCGCCGGAGGAGGCCGGGACGGAGCCCGCGGCCGAGCCGGAGAGCCGGCCGAAGCGCCGGCCACCGCGCCTGCGGATCCGGCTGCCCGCCATCCTGTGCGCGGCGACCGTGCTCCTCGGCGCCTTCGCCGCCTGGGCGTTCACCTCCGCCGGGAGCCTGCGCGGGGAGCCGTCCCGGCAGAACACCGCGCTCACCGACATCGGCCGCACCAGCGAGGTGAAGGGCCAGATCACCGAGGCGGTCGGCGCCGTGTTCTCGTACGACTACGCCTCGCCCGCCAAGGCCGACCGCGCCGCGCGGACCTACCTCGTCGGCAAGGCGGTGGGGCAGCACGAGAACATGCTCGCCGAGGTACGGGCGCAGGCGCCCAAGCAGAAGCTCGTCCTCACCACGACGGTCACCGAGAGCGGGGTGGAGGTCCTCGACGGCGACCGGGCCCGGCTGCTGATCTTCGCCGACCAGAGCAACACCCGTACCGGCAAGGCCGAGGAGACCACGTACGCGGCGGCCATGTTCGCCGTGGACGCCGTCCGGCGGGGCGACACCTGGCGGATCGCCGCCATCGACACCTTCACGCAGTGACCCGGGGGAGGGGAGCACATATGAGGTTCCACGGCACCGTACGCCGCGGACTCACCACGACGGCCACGGCCGTCGCCGCGATGGCCGCGCTCACCGCGTCCCAGGCGCCGGGATTCGCCGGCCCGGCGCAGCCCGCCGAGAAGACCGCCGCCGCGGACGACGTGGTGTGGACCCAGGTGCCCAACGACGACTCGTACCACACCGAACTGCCGCCGCTGAAGACCCCGAAGCCGCCGGAGCCGGGGGCGCGGCGGAGTCTGGCGGTCACCACCTCATGGGCCGAGGCCGGTATCCCGGCCACCGTGCTGGCGGCCTACCGCAGGGCCGAGAGCGCCCTCGGCCGGAGCGACGCGGGCTGCGGACTGCCGTGGCAGCTGCTCGCGGCGATCGGCAAGGTCGAGTCGGGCCAGGCCCGCGGTGGCCGCGTCGACGCCCACGGCACCACGCTCACCCCGATCCTGGGCCCCGTGCTCGACGGGGCGGGCTTCGCCATGATCCGGGACACCGACGACGGGGCGTACGACGGCGACACCACCTACGACCGGGCGGTCGGCCCGATGCAGTTCATCCCCTCCACCTGGGCGCACTGGGGCAAGGACGGCAACGGCGACGGCCGGAAGGACCCCAACAACATCTTCGACGCGGCTCTCGCGGCCGGGCACTACCTCTGCGCCGGGACCCGTGATCTGTCCGTCCGTGCCGATCTGGACCGGGCGATCCTCAGCTACAACCACTCGGACACCTATCTGCGCACCGTGCTGTCGTGGCTGGAGTTCTACCGCGAGGGAACGCACCCGGTGGCCGACGGCAGGGGCGTGATCCCCAAGAGCCCCGGGGCGGGCGGACCGGCCGGGCCCAAGGCCCCCGTCGGCGGCCCCGGCAGTCCGGGCAACGGCGGCGGCATCGTCATCGGACCCCAGCCCACCCGCACCCCCGGCCCCTCCGCCTCGCCCCGCCCCACGGACACCGCCTCACCGGGCCCGAGCCCCGATCCGACCGGGACGGGCCCCACGGACCCCGGGCCCAGCCCCCACCCGAGCGGGACCGGTCCCACGGACCCCGGGCCCAGCCCCGATCCGACCGGCACGCCCACCGACCCCGGACCCACGGACCCCGGCTGCCCCACCGGCTCCCCGTCACCCGACCCGTCCGACCCCACGCCGGCTCCGGACCCCAGCGACACCGACGACCCCTGCGCCACGCCGACGGGCGAGCCGGAGTCAGCCGCCTGACAGCACCTCGGCCAGGTCGTACCGCACCACTTCCTCCAGCTGCCCGTAGGTGCAGCCGGAGGGGGTGCGGTCCGGACGCCAGCGCCGGAACTGCGTGGTGTGCCGGAACCGGTCGCCCTCCATGTGGTCGTACGCCACCTCGCAGACCCGTTCCGGGCGCAGCGGCACCCAGGACTGGTCCTTCTTGCCCGACCACCGGTTCTGCGTCCCGGGCAGCCGTGCGCCCTCGTGTGCCGCCGGGTCCGCCCAGGCGGCCCAGGGATGGTCGGCGAAGACGGTGCGCAGCGGTTCCAGTTCCTCGGCCAGCTCCGCGCGCCGTTTCATCGGGAACGCCGCGCAGACCCCGACGTGCTGGAGGAAGCCCTCGGAGTCGTACAGGCCGAGCAGCAGCGAGCCGACGACCGGGCCGCTCCTGTGCGTCCGGTACCCCGCGACCACACAGTCCGCCGTCCGCTCATGCTTGATCTTGAACATCACCCGGGTGTCCGGCCGGTAGGGCAGATCGAGCGGCTTGGCCACGACACCGTCGAGCCCGGCGCCCTCGTACCGCTCGAACCACTGCCGGGCGACATCGGGGTCGGTGGTCGCCGGGGCGAGGTGCACGGGCGGCGCGGCATCGGCCAGCGCCGCCTCCAGCACGGACCGGCGATCCGCCTGGGAGGTGCTGAGCAGCGAGTCGTCGTTCACCGCGAGGATGTCGAAGGCGATCAGGCTGGCCGGGGTCTGCTCGGCCAGCAGCCGTACCCGTGAATCCGCCGGATGGATGCGCTCGCTCAGCCGGTCGAAGTCCAGGCGCCCCTCATGGGCGACGACGATCTCCCCGTCGATGACACAACGGGGCGGCAGACTGTCGCGGAACGCCGTGACCAGCTCGGGGAAGTAGCGGGTGAGCGGTTTGCCGGTGCGGCTGCCGATCACCACCTCCTCGCCGTCCCGGTGCACGATCGCGCGGTAGCCGTCCCACTTCGCCTCGTACTGCATGCCCGGCGGGATCGTGGACACGGACTTGGCGAGCATCGGCTTCACGGGCGGCATCACCGGCAGGTCCATGGCCCGATTGTTGCCCACGCACCGTCCCCCGTCTCCCGATATGCGGCATATGTGCGACCGGCCTACGGTGGCCGTCATGGGAGCAGCGGTGGAACTGGACGCAGACGGACGAGCCGTACGGCTGTCCAACCCGGACAAGGTGTACTTCCCCGCGAAGGGCTACACCAAGAGGGACGTGGCCGAGTACTTCCTCTCCGTGGGGTCCGGCATCACCCGCGCCCTGCGCGACCGGCCGACCACGCTCCAGCGCTTCGTGGACGGTGTCGAGGGGGACTTCTTCTACCAGAAGCGCGCGCCGAAGAACCTCCCCGACTGGATTCCGACGGCCAGGATCGCCTTCCCCAGCGGGCGCCCCGCCGACGAGATCAGCCCGGCCGGACTCGCCGCCGTGATCTGGGCGGCCAACCTCGGCACCCTCACCTTCCACCCCTGGCCGGTACGGAGCGCCGACACCGACCATCCCGACGAACTGCGCATCGACCTCGACCCGCAGCCCGGCACCGACTACGCCGACGCCGTCACCGCCGCCCATGAACTGCGCTCCGTCCTCGACGACCACGGGCTGCGCGGCTGGCCCAAGACCTCCGGAGGCCGCGGCATCCATGTGTTCGTGCCCATCGCGCCCGAGTGGAGCTTCACCGAGGTGCGGCGCGCGACCATCGCCGCCGGACGCGAACTGGAACGGCGTATGCCGGAGCGGGTGACCACCGCCTGGTGGAAGGAGGAGCGCGGCGAGCGGATCTTCGTCGACTTCAACCAGACGGCCCGCGACCGCACCATCGCCTCCGCCTACTCCGTACGGCCCTTCCCGCACGCCCCGGTCTCCGCCCCGTTGCGCTGGGAGGAGATCGACGCGGCCGAGCCCCGGGACTTCGACATCAGGACGCTGCCGGTGCGGTACGCCGAACTCGGCGACGTACACGCCGACATGGACGAGCACGCGTTCCGGCTGGAGGCGCTGCTGGAGCTCGCGGAGCGGGACGAGAAGGAGCGCGGGCTGGGCGATATGCCCTATCCGCCGGAGTACCCGAAGATGCCCGGCGAACCGAAGCGCGTGCAGCCCAGCCGCGCCCGGCACGGGGACGGCGAGGGCGGCGCCCACGGGGACGGCGGCGAGGGCGACGGCGACGGGGCATGAGCGGTACGGGAACGGCGCACGGCGCCCACGGACGCCCGCCGACCCGCCGGGACATGGGGGAGTGGTTCAGGAAGTCGCCGTATCTGCCCGCGACCGTGCTGCTGTTCATCATCGCGGCCGCGGCCGGCCTCTTCGCGGGCTCGTACACCTACGCCATGGCCAACCCCACTCCGCACCGGATCCCGGGGGCTCTGGTCGGTGAGGCCCGGGAGCCGGGGACCGGGGTGTTCGTCGCCGGGATGGAGAAGGCCCTCGACGGCTCGCTCGATCTGCGCTCCTACCCCACCCCGGCGCTGGCCAGGGAGGCGCTGGAGGATCAGAAGGTGTTCACGATCGTGCGGCCCCAGGGGCGTGGGGTGGCGCTCGACGTGGCCGCGGCGTCCGGCGCCTCGGTGGCCCAGCTGCTCACCGAGTCAGGGCTGAAGGTCGGCGACGCCGTCGGGGTGCCGGTCACGGTCAGGGATGTCAAACCGCTCCAGAAGGGCGACCCGCGCGGACTCGCCCTGTTCTACATCACGCTCGCCGCCGTCATCATCGGCTTCGTCGGATCGATCCAGATGAGCGTGAACGCGCAGGGCCTGCGTCCGCCGGAGCGGATCGCGTTCACCGTCGCCTACGCCGTGCTCGGCGGCTTCGCCATCGCCGCCGTCGTGGACTGGCTGCTCGGCGCGGTGGATCTGCCCTTCGTCCACTCGTGGCTGATCCTGTCGTTCACGATGTTCACCTCGGGCATGGTCTTCGCGATGTTCAGAGCCCTCATGGGGCGCTGGGCGATGATTCCGACCTGGGGCCTCATGGTGCTGCTGGGCAACCCGTCCTCCGGCGGCGCGGTGTCCTGGCCGCTGCTGCCGTCGCCGCTGGGCCACATCGGCCGCTGGCTGCCGCCGGGTGCCTCGGTCAACGCCCAGCACACCGCGGTCTATTACCAGGGGCACGAGTTCCTCTTCCCGTATCTGGTGCTCGGGGCCTGGGCACTGGTGTCCTGCGCGGTGTTCTGGGTGTGGCGGGACCGGCACCCCCAGGGCCGCGGCCACACGCCGGAGCATGCGGCCGCGACCGGCTGAGGCGCCGCGGGTCTACAGCTCCTTGACCCGGATGTCGCGGTAGGAGATGACGTCCGAGGTGCCATGGACCTGGAGTCCGATGTAGCCGGCGGCGAACCGCCGTCCGTCCGTGCCCGGGTCGTCGCCCCGCGGCGGCTCGAAGAGCTGTCCGCCGTTGTTGTCGAACTCGTTCAGCAGGACACCGTTGCGGTGGATGGAGTAGTGCTGGCCGACCACCCGGATCTCGTAGTCGTTCCAGGTGCCCTTGGGCGTGACGCCGGCGCCGCCGAGCCCCACCCGGTCGAAGCCGTAGACCGAGCCCGTCTTGTACATGTCGCCGTCCGGCCGGTCGTTGATCTGGATCTCATGGCCGTACTTGATGGCCACCCACTCCGGACGTGACTCCTCCGGGTTGTCGTGGACGTTCGGGAAGCGGACGAACACCCCGCCGTTGGCGTTGCCCGCGGCGGGCGCGTCGTCGCGCCACTGGAGCTTCAGCGAGAAGTCCCCGTAGCTCCGCGCCGGGAACCACAGCATGCCCATGCCGTCCACGGTCGTGGAGCTGGTGATCGAGCCCTCCTCCTCGTTCAGCCCGAACTTCCCGCCGCCCACGTGCTGCCACTTGGCGAGGGACGCGGCGGTGCCGTCGAAGAGCTTGGTGTAGCCCTCGACCTGCCCCGGCTTCCCGATGCCGGACTCCTTGGCCGCCCGGTAGATCTTCCTGTGCTCGCGGGTGTCGATCACCCCGTCGGTCAGGAGTCTGTCGAGGACCTTGTCCACGTGCTTGAGGAACAGGGCGTGCGAGGACCAGTCCTTCTCGTCCTCGATCAGCTCGTTGACCGTGCAGCGGTTGCGGGTGATCCGGTTGGGGACGCCGGTGTCGACGGTGCCGACGATGACGGTGAGCCGCTCGTCGAACTCCGGGCAGTTCGGCGAGGGGACCCCGCCGCTCTGTGCCACGGTGAACGACATCCGCTCCGCCTCGGACGTGTTGCCCGCCTTGTCCGTGGCCCGGTGGGCGAACGTGTGGTACCCGACCCGGTCGACGATCACGGCGGCGGTGTAGGCGAGATACGGTCCGCCGTCCAGGGAGTACTCGACCTTGTCCACGCCCGAGTCGTCGTCGGTCGCGGTGACGGTGGCCCTGGCGCTGGTGATGAACGCGCCGTCCGAGTTCTTGTCGCCCTCCACCGTCAGCGAGGTCTTCGGCGCGGTCGTGTCCTGGGAGGGGGGCTCGACGACCGTGAAGTCGACGGCCTTCTCCGCCGCCGTGTTGCCCGACCTGTCGGTGGCCCGGTAGCGGACCGTGTGCGTGCCCACCTCGTGCACCATCACGGGGGCGGTGTACGCCTGCCAGGAACCGTCCGCGCCCAGGGCGTACTCGATGGTGTTGACGCCGGAACCGGTGTCGGACGCGGTCACGGTGACCGTGGCCATGCCCAGGTACGCGCCCTGGCCGTCCTTCTCGCCCGACACGGTCGCCGAGGTCTCCGGCGGTGTCGTGTCGTCGGTCGGCGGCGCGGCCACGGCGAAGTCGACGGCCTTCTCCGCCGCCGTGTTGCCCGACTTGTCGGTGGCCCGGTAGCGGACCGTGTGCGACCCGACCCCGTCGACCACGACGGGCGCGGTGTACGGCTGCCAGGCGCCGTCCGCCTCCAGGGCGTACTCGACCTTGTCGACGCCGGAGCCCTCGTCGGCCGCCGCCACGGTGACGGTGGCCTGGCCGATGTACGCGCCGTCGGCGTTCTTGTCGCCGTCCACCTTCGCGGAGGTCTCCGGGGCGGTGGTGTCCTCACCGCCACCGCCGTCCGTCACCGTGAGGATGCCCTGCATCGACCCGTGGCCCGGAATGGTGCAGTGGTAGAAGTACCGGCCGGGGGTGAGGGTGACCTCGACGCTGTGCCTGCCGCCCTCGCTGTCGCTCGGGTTGGCCAGGATGTTCAGCTGGACGTCGTTGTTGAACTCCGGGTCCGAGACGCTGAACGTCAGCGTGTGCGGCATCCCGGTCGTGTTCCCGGTCGCCGTGCTGTTCTCGAAGACGATGGTCGCCCTGCCGGCCACCGCGGTCTTCGGGGCCGACAGATAGTGGTCGATGGGGTCGCCGGCGGTCCAGGTGAGGACCTGGTCGGCCGCCGCCGGGGCCCGGTCGTCGCCCCGGCCGTACGCGGCCGTCGAACTCAGCCCGAGGACCATCAGGAACGATCCCAGCAGGGCGAGCCACAGCCGGGCGGGCCGGTATCGCCGTCGTGCGAGGAGCGAGGGGTGTCTCACTGCGCTGCCGCCTTCCTGGCCAGGTCGGCGGCGGCCGGGGTCGGACCGCCGCCCTTGTACGTCACACGCCACAGCGCGGACTTGGAGTCGGAGGTGAAGAAGCCGCGCCCGTAGTCCAGGACGTACAGCGAACCGTCCGGAGCGAACTTCCAGTCCATCAGGTTCCGGATGCCCTCCGCCCCGACCGGGATGATCTTCTTCAGGGACTCGGCGTGCGTGGGCAGACCGCCCTTGCCGGCCGTCCTCGGGTCGGTGAGCACGGCGTGCCGCGGCTGGTCGGCGTCGTAGAAGTCACCGACGAACCACTTGCCGTCCCAGTAGGCGGGCCACTTGTCGGCGCTCGTGCTCGCCGCGTCGTACCGGTAGACCGGGCCGTTCATCGTGGCCTGGCCGCCGCCCTTGAGCCAGGGCAGGAGCAGCTTCTGCTCCTCGGCCCGGTAGCTCGGGACGCCGTCGGCGTCGCGCGGGTAGTCCACGCCGCCTCCCTGGGGCGAGTACCAGATGGTGTTGGAGGTGACCGGCGGCAGATTGACCAGACCGTCGTTGTTCGGCGACTCGTTCTTCGGGGCGTCGCAGTCGTACCAGCCCAGCGGCTTGCCCGGGTCGGGCAGATTACGGTCCCGGTAGGGCTGCTTGTTGCCCATGCAGTACGGCCAGCCGTGGTTGCCCGGCTTGGTGATCGCGGCGAACGTGTCGTACTTGGCGGGTCCCCAGGTGGTGCTCGGTTCCCCCGCGTCCGGGCCGACCCAGCCCGCGTACAGCGTGTCGGTCGACTTGTCGATGGAGATCCTGGCCGGGTTGCGCACGCCCATCACATAGATCTCGCCGCGCGTCTTGCCGCCGCCCTCGTCCGGCTCCTTGCCGGTGAAGAGATTGCCCTCGGGCAGGGTGTACGTGCCGTCGTCCTCGGGGTGGATCCGCAGGATCTTCCCGTTGAGGTTGTTGGTGTTGCCCGCGGTGCGGCGGGCATCGGCGAAGGACACGCCCTTGTAGTTCGGCTGGGGGTTGTTGCCCGAGTAACCGTCGCTGAAGCCGGAGGAGTTGTTGTCGCCGGTCGCGATGTAGAGGTTGTCCCGGGAGTCCCAGGCCATACCGCCGCCCGCGTGGCAGCAGCTGTGGATCTGGACCGGCCAGCTCAGCAGCACCTTCTCGGAGGCGAGGTCCAGCTTGTCCGTGGCCGGGTCGAAGGTGAAGCGGGAGACCTGGCGCACCGCCATCTGCTTGTCGCGGTCGATCTTCGCGTGCGGCGTGTAGTGCAGATACACCCAGCCGTTGGACGCGAAGTCCGGGTCCAGCTCGATGCCGAGCAGCCCCTCCTCGACCTTGACCAGCTCGTCGCCGCCGCCCTTGTTCCCGAACACGGTCAGCGCGCCGGCGAGCGTGACCTTCCCGGTCTTCGGGTCGTAGACATGGATCTCGCCCAGACCCTTGCCGACGTCCGGGTCCTTCCAGTCGATGACGACCGGCCGGCTGCTGTCGGCGCCGCCGCGTCCGATGTAGAAGACCCGCCCGTCGGCGGCGGTGACCAGTCCGTGCGGCTCACCGATCTGGTCGTTCCGGCCCGGCTGGTTGGGCTGGGTGAGGCGCTCCGCCCTGTAGTTGCTGTTGATCGTGGCGGTGCAGTCGGCCCGGGAGAGCCGGGACGTCCAGGCCAGCGCGCCCCGCAGATGGTCGCGGAAGTCCGTCTCGGCGAAGCTGTCGGCGGTGCCGCCCATCGCGGTGTAGAAGGACCGGCCGCCGTCGTAGTCGCGGCACCAGGAGACCGGGTGGTCCCAGCCGTTGGCGCTCGCGCCGGGCTTGTAGGTGAGCTCGCGGACCCGGGCCACGGTGTGCACATCGCCGGACGGGTTCTTCGTCCAGTTCAGCCACTTGTCGGGACGCTTCCACTCCAGCGGCAGACCCTTGGTCGCCGGATGGATCCGGTCCCCGATCTCCACCGTCGCCCGCTGCACGTCGGTGGGGCTGTTCGCGGCCGGCCGGGCCCCGACCAGACCGGTGAACCAGTCCGAGTACGGTTCGGTACGGGCCGCGTCATGGATGCCGAGGAACCCCCCGCCCGCCTCCATGTACGCCTCTAGACCGGCCTCCTGTTCCGGGTCGAGGACATCGCCCCCGCCGGTGAGGAAGACGACCGCGTTGAAGGTGCCGAGCCGCTTGGCGTTGGTGAACACCCCGGCGTCGTCCGTGGCGACGGTCCTGAAGCGTCCGGCCTCCGGACCGCTCAGCCCGATCTTCTCGATCGCCGCGATGCCGGCGTCCACGGTCGGCGACTCGTCGCCCGCCGACGCGTGGAACACCAGCACCTTGACGTTGGCCCCGCCAGGTGGTGACGGGAGGGACAACGTTGTCGGCAGCCTGTCCGCCGGCTCCGGATTCGGACTGGCGCCGGCGGCGTTGCCGCCCAGCAGGGACGCGGTCAGTGCGCCGGTCGCCAGGACCGCCGCGAAACCGCGTCGCGATCTGGACCGGTGGTGCGGTGTGCGCTGCATGTGGTCACCCACCCTCTTGGTCACTGCAACTTTTCGGTCACTGCAACAGCGCATGAAGCTAGACCTCTTTTCGTGGTACGCCAATAGCTATGGCGGCATTCGCACTAACTTTGTCCTGGGTGTGGATAAACGATGATCCCCCGGCTACGGTATGGGCCGTCCCGGGGGTCTCCCGTGCCCCACAGGGCTCTGGGCCTCAGCAATTTCCTTCACGCATTGGGGAGTTCGGCATGGATCGAAGGACCTTCAGCCGGCGGATGCTGGTGGGTGGCGCGGCGGCGGCGACCGGGGTGACATCGTTGTCGCTGGGCGCCGTCGAGGCGTCCTCGGCCGAGAACCCGCCGAGGACGGCCCCGGCCGGGGGTGTGGTGCGCCGGCTGAAGATGTACGCCGAGAAGCTGGCGGACGGCTCCCTCGGCTACGGCCTTGAGAAGGGGAAGGCGACGGTCCCCGGGCCGCTCATCGAGATCAACGAGGGCGACACCCTGCACATCGAGTTCGAGAACACCACGGACGTCGACGCCAGTCTCCATGTCCACGGCGTCGACTACGACATCGCGAGCGACGGCACCCGGATGAACAAGAGCCATGTCGAGCCGGGCGGAACCCGCACCTACACCTGGCGCACCCACGCCCCGGGCCGCCGCAAGGACGGCACCTGGCGGCCGGGCAGCGCCGGCTACTGGCACTACCACGACCATGTCGTGGGCACGGACCACGGCACGGGCGGCATCCGCAAGGGGCTGTACGGGCCGCTGGTCGTGCGGCGGCAGGGCGACATCCTGCCGGACAGGACGATCACGATCGTCTTCAACGACATGACGATCAACAACAAGGCCGCCCACGAGAGCCCGAACTTCGAGGCCACGGTGGGGGACCGGGTCGAGATCGTGATGATCACGCACGGCGAGTACTACCACACCTTCCACATCCACGGTCATCGCTGGGCGGACAACCGGACCGGGCTGCTCACCGGACCGGACGACCCCAGCCGGGTGGTGGACACGAAGATCTGCGGCCCCGCCGACTCCTTCGGATTCCAGATCCTCGCGGGCGAACACGTGGGCGCGGGCGCCTGGATGTACCACTGCCATGTCCAGAGCCACTCCGACATGGGCATGGCCGGACTGCTGCTGGTCGCCAAGCCGGACGGCACGATCCCGGGGTACGAACCGCATCACCGGTCGAGCGCGAGGACCCCCGCCGGCAGGGCCGACGGGACCGGCGGGGCGGACGCGGAGCCGCACCGGCACTGAGCCGGGCGAGGGGTCACTCCCCGGCCGGCCGCCGCTCGGCCGGGGACAGCAGCAGCACCTCCAGGGCGCGCGCACACGACCGGGCCTGGGCCAGCAGCCAGTCGGTCCGCTCCGGGGTGATCACCGCGGGTGTGGCCCGTACGGCCAGGGCGAAGCGCGCGTGCCCCGCACCGTCCAGCACCGGAACCGCCAGCGTCCGTACCCCGTACGCCGACTCGCCGTCGTTGAGCGCGTACTCATCGGCCCGGACGCGAGCCAACTCATCTCGCAGCGCGGCGGGTTCGACGATCGTACGCTCGGTGAAGGCGGGCAGCGGCGGCAGCGAGCCGGGGCCGCCCTCGCCGGGCCGCGCCCACGCCAGCAGCACCTTGCCCAGCGCCGTGGAGTGCAGCGGTCTGCGCAGCCCCACCTTCGGAGCGACCGAACCGCCCGCCACGATCACCGCGTGCGGGCCGCTGCGCAGCGCGAGATCGGCCGTGGCGCCCGTGCGTTCGGCCAGATCGGCCAGTTCGGGGGCGGCCAGATGCAGCCCGCGCTGGTGGTACGAGAGCCGGCCCAGCTCGGTCACCGAGGGGCCGAGCCGGTACCGGGACGTGCGGGGGTCCTGCTCCAGGAATCCCGCGCCCAGCAGCGTACGGGCCAGCCGGTGGGCGGTGGACACCGAGAGCTCCAGGCGGCGGGCCAGATCGGAGGCGCTGAGGTCGGGACCGTTGTCGTGGAAACAGTGCAGGACGTCCAGCGCGCGCCGGACCGCCTGGGCTCCGCCCGGAGCACGTACTGCCGCGGCCTCGGTCATCTCGGTTTCGCCCTCCGCTCGATCCTCGGGTGTTGCTTGCCACATTACGGGAGCTGAGCGGCGGACTGACAGTGGGGCGAAACACTCCGTTCATATGTAATCCCATATCATGGGAAGCGAGTTGTCGGGGCGCTGGCATCCGTGGCAGGCTTCGGCCACCACCACCGACGAGCCGGAAGGAGCAGCGCCATGGCCGGCCGACGCAGAGCGATACCCGCCCCCGCCGCTCCGGTGCCGCTCGCTCTCACACTGCGCCGTCATATCGACCTGGCGCGGGTCTCCAGCGCGGCCTGTCGCTGACCTTCGGGACCCTCCCGGACTCCTCCCGGCCCCGCCCGGGAACCCCCGGCCCCGCCCGGACCCTCCCCGGGAGAGCCGGAGACTCCCGTCCCCGCCCGGATTCCCCCGGACGCGCCGGAACTCCGGGGCTCTCCCGGGACCCCCGGCCGTTCCCGGACGTCCGCCGCGCCCCCGCGACGGCCGTGCTCCCGTCCCGCGGGTGATCCGGCGCCCCGGGTCCCGGTGACCGGCCGCGGAGCCGCGGGTGGTCCGGGCCCGTGCCCGCCGCTCCCGCCGCCTCTTCCTCCCGCGCACCGTTCCTTCCCGCGTCCGCCGCGCGGCGCCCGACCGGTCCGGTCCGGCGCACCCGGCCCCGCCCCGACCTTTTCCGCCGACCCTCAGGGATGACCCCATGACGCATGCCGCCGTCCGGCCCCAGACCCTCTGGTTCACCCGCTGTCCCGTGCCCACCGCCACCGGAATCGCCGCCGATCTGCGCTGGCTCGGCGATGAGTTCGCCCCCGACGGCATCGAGGTGCGCTCCCTCCAGGACGCCTCTCCCGGGGCGGACCGCGCCGCCCACTTCACCCACGAGCACTCCGCGCTGTTCCGCGAGGGCGGCAACGTGCCCGCCCTGTGGGCACGTTCACGGGGCGAGCGGACCCGGCTGATCGGGCTCACCTGGATCGAGGAGCGCCAGAGCGTGCTCGTCGCGCCGGGTTCCGGTATCCGGGGTGCCGAGGCGCTGCGCGGACTGCGGATCGCCGTGCCGAGGCACCGCATCGCCATCGACTTCTGGCGGGCCATGGCGCTTCGGGGCTTCGAGGGCGCGCTCGCCTCCGCCGGACTGGGCCTCGCGGACGCCGTACCCGTGGACATCCCGGCCGACGGGCACGAAGGGCAGTGGGCCGCCGAACTCGCCGCACTGCGGCGCGGGGACGTCGACGCGGTGTACGTGAAAGGCGCACTCGCGGTCGAGGCGGCCCGGCGCTCCGGTGCGGAGGTCGCCGTCGAACTCGACGAACTGCCCGACCGCCGCTTCCGGGTCAACAACGGAACCCCCCGTCCGATCACCGTCCACCAGGACCTCCTGGACGAGCACCCCGGCCTCGTCGACCGCTTCCTCGCCGTCCTGCTCAGGGCGGCCGACTGGGCCACCGGCCGGCCGGACGAGGTCGCCCGGATCCTCGGTGCCGAGACCGGGGCCGGCGCCGACGGTGTCGCGGGCGCCTACCGCCCCGGTACCCACCTCACCCTCCACCCCGATCTCTCACCGCGGCGCCTCGCCCTGCTCTCCCAGCAGGAGACCGCGCTGCACGGCCACGGCTTCCTGCACGGGCGCGTCGACATCGCCGCCTGGGCCGACCCCGGACCGCTCCGCCGCGCCGCCGCCCTCAACAGCGGGCGGCCCGCCCCCACCGGTCCGGACACCGCCCCGGCCAGCACCTCCGGCCCCCGCACCTCCGACCCCCGCACGCCATCCGCATCCCCAGCCCCGAGGACTCCCGCCACATGAACGCGACCCGACCACTGCGCAAGCCCGCACTCCCCGCCCTCCTCACGGCCACCGCTCTTCTCGCGCTGACCGGATGCGGCACGTCCGGCGACGACGGCGCCACCGGCTCCGGTGCGGGCGGCACGGTCACCGTACGCATCCCCGACCCCGGGAACTCCGGAGTCCTCGCCCTCGGCAAGAAGGACGGCAGCCTCGACAAGGCGCTGGGCAAGGTGGGCGCCAAGGTGCGGTGGACCGGCAGCGCCGGTCCCTTCGCCCCGGCCGCCCAGGCGATGAACGCCGACCAGCTCGACATCGCCACCGGCTCCATCACCTCCGGCATCACCTCGCTCGCCCAGCGCCCCGGCTTCAAGTTCTTCACCGCCGTCGCCCCGGACGCGGCGGGCGAGGGCATCCTCGTCCGCGACGGCTCCGGCATCGAGTCCGTCGCCGACCTCGTCGGCCGGAAGGTCGCCGTCAACCAGGGCGGCACCGGCGAGTACCTGCTGCTCAAGGCCCTCGCCGAGGCGGGCATCCCGGCCGACCGGGTGGAGCGCGTCTATCTGCGCCCCGACCAGACCGCCGCCGTCTTCAACGCGGGCAAGGTCGACGCCTGGGCCGTCTGGGCCACCTACGCCGTCGCCGAGATCGGCAGCGGCAAGGCCCACTTCGTCGCCGACGGCACCGCCATCGGCTCCGACAACTACAGCCTGAACGCCGTCCGTACCGACTTCGCCGAACAGCACCCCGAAGTCGTCAAGGCCCTCTACCGGTACCTCCACGAGGCCAGCGCCGAGGAGAAGCGGGACCCGGCCGCCTATCTGAACGTCTTCACCGACGTCGGCCCCACCGCCGTCACCGGCAGGGCCAAGGAGGTCCAGACCGGCTTCACCGCCCAGGGCGGCACCGTCGACCCGATCGGCCCCGAGGACATCACCCGCTTCAAGGACGTCGCCGCCTTCTACGCCGAGCAGAAGGTCACCAGGACCGAGGTCGACGTCGCGGCCCATCTCCTCGACATCGAGAAGCTGACATGAGCGACACCACGACCGCCCCGCTCGTCACCCCGCGCCCACAGGTGCGCCGGCCCCGTGGCCGCGCCCACTCCCTGACCGTCCGCGCGCTGGGCCCCGTGGCCCTGCTCGCCCTGTGGTGGACGGCATCGGCGACCGGAGTCCTGACCGCGGACGTGCTGGCATCGCCCGCCGAGGTCATCCGCGCGGTGGGGGAGCTGTGGGGCAACGGGCAGCTGCCCGACGCGCTCACCACCTCCCTGACCCGCTCGGGTCTGGGCCTGCTCATCGGACTGGCCGCCGGGCTGACCCTCGGCATCACCACCGGATTCACCCGGCTCGGCGACGAACTCCTCGACTCCTCGCTCCAGACCCTGCGCACCATCCCCTTCCTCTCCCTGGTGCCGCTGTTCATGGTCTGGTTCGGCATCAACGAGACCGCCAAGATCCTGCTCATCGCCGTCGCCACCACCTTCCCGATGTACGTCTCGACATCGAGCGGCGTGCGCGACACCGACCCCAAACTCATCGAGGCGATGCGCAGCTTCGGCATGAGCCGCCTCGGCATCGTCCGCGAGGTCGTCCTGCCCGGCGCCCTGCCGTCCCTGCTCGCCGGACTGCGCCTGTCGATGACCCTCAGCGTCATCGCGCTCATCGCCGCCGAGGAGATCAACGCCACCGAGGGAATCGGCTATCTGATGTCCCAGGCCCAGAGTTACGCACGCACCGACATCCTCGCCGTCTGCATCCTCGTCTACGGCCTGCTGGGCCTGAGCGCCGACATCGCCGTACGGCTGCTGGAACGTGTCCTGATGCCGTGGCGCACCCCCCGGGGAGTCTCCCGATGACCGGCCGCGGGACGGCCGCGCCCGCCGTACGCGTACGGGGGCTGCGCCGGGTCTTCGGCGCCCGCGCCGTGCTCGACAGCCTGGAACTGGACATCGCCCGGGGTGAGTTCGTCGCGCTGCTCGGGGCGAGCGGCAGCGGGAAGACCACGCTGCTGCGCATCCTGGGGGCCCTGGACCGCGCGGACGGGGGAGAGGTGCTGGTCCCCGAGGCCCGCACCGTCGTCTTCCAGGAACCCCGCCTCGTACCGTCCAAGAAGGTCCTCGCCAATGTGACCGTAGCCCTGCCGCGCGCTCGCCGTGCCGACGGCCTGCGGGCGCTGGCCGAAGTCGGCCTCGAACGGCACGCCGAGGCCTGGCCCGCCACCCTCTCCGGAGGTGAGGCCCAGCGCGTCGCGCTCGCCCGCGCCCTGGTCCGGGAGCCCGAACTTCTGCTGCTGGACGAGCCGTTCGCCGCCCTGGACGCGCTGACCCGGCTGAAGATGCAGGACCTGGTCGGCGAGCTGTGCCGCAGGCACCGCCCCGCCGTGCTCCTCGTCACCCATGACGTCGACGAGGCGGTGCGGCTGGCCGACCGGGTCGCCGTCCTGCGCGACGGCCGGCTCGTCACGGACGAACCGGTCGCCGTCGACCGGCCCCGCGAACCGGGTGACCCCGCGTTCGTCGCGCTGCGCAGACGCCTGCTCCACGACCTCGGGGTCGAAACGCCCCCGGCCAAGCCCCCCACCCCGCCCTCCGCGCCCGCCGCCGGATCCGCGCCGGCCGTCGAACGTACCGAAATCGGAGTGATCTGAATGACCGTCACCATCGGTGTCCACAGCAGCAACCCGTCCCTCTTCCACCTGTACCACCTCTCCCGGCTGGGCTTCGCCCAGGAGGAGCTGGCCCCGCTCGGTGAGAGCGTCGTCTTCCACCCGTACACCAACGGCGTCCGCACCGGCGAACTCCTCACCCGGGGCGTCATCGACTTCGGCGGCACCGGCTCCACCCCGCCCGTCACCGCCCAGGCGGCGGGCCACGACCTCGTCTACACCGCCGTCTCCGCCCCGCGCCCCGAGCACGGCGCGCTGCTCGTCCCCGAGGACAGCCCGGTCCGTACCGTCGCCGGCCTCAAGGGCGCGGTCGTCCACCTGGCGATCGGCTCCTGGCAGACCCACCTCATCGCCAAGGCGCTGGACGACGCCGGCCTCTCGTACGCCGACGACATCAGCGCCGAACGGAGCTCGGCGGACAGCGAACAGCTCCTTCGCACCGGGGACATCGCCGCCTGGGTCGCCCAGGGCGCCGAGCTCGCCGCCGCGCGCCGCACCGGCGGGCTGCGCACCCTCGTGCGCACCGGCGACGTCATCACCGACCGGTCCGTCTTCTTCACCCGCCGCGACTTCGCGGAGAGCAGGCCCGAGGTCGTCGAGGCGCTCCACCGGGCCCTGCGGCGCGCGGACGACTGGGCCGCCGCCCACCCGCGCCGGGCCGCCGAGATCGCCGCCGCCGACCTGGGCGGCGAGGCCGACGACTGGGAGAGCGCGCTGCGTGCGCTGCCCTGGCGGATCGAGGCGGTGACGGAGGAGTTCCTCGCCGAGCAGCAGGAGGCCGCCGACATCTTCCACCGCACCGGCTTCATCGAGCGGCCCGTGACCGTCGCCACGGCGGTCGCCCGCCCGTCCGGCGCCGCGACGAAGGCGGCCTGAGCACCATGCCGACCGAAGTCCTCTGGTACATCATCCCGCGCGAGGGCGCCTACCCCTGGGAGCCCGCAGGGCGCCGTCCCGTCGACCTCGGCTATCTGAGCCGTCTCGCCGGTACGGTCGAACAGCTCGGCTACAGCGGTGCGCTGCTCGCCACCGACCTGTACGACGTCTGGCCCCTCGGCAGCGCGCTCGCCGCCTCCACCAGCACCCGGTTCAAGCCGCTGCTGGCCGTCCACCCGGGCCTGATCTCACCGACCCTGCTGGCCAAGATGGCGCTGAGCTTCGACACGCTGTTCGGCGGCAGGCTGCGCTTCAACGTGGTCAACGGCTCCACCACGTCCCTCCAGGAGTACGGACTCCATGTGGAGCACGACGAGCGGTACGCACTGAGTGCCGAGTACTGGTCGATCGTGAAGCGGCTGACCGCGGGCGAGGTCTTCGACCACCAGGGGCGCTTCTACGACCTGAAGAACGCGGGCGCCTCCTTCCGCGAGCTGAGGCCCGTCCAGGACCCGCACATCCCGCTCTGGTTCGGCGGCTCCTCCGCGCCCGGCATCGAGATGGCGGCCGAACACGTCGATGTGTTCCTCACCTGGGGCGAACCTCCGCATCTGCTCAAGGAGAAGCTGGACCGGGTACGCGCACGGGCCGCCGCCCACGGCCGCACGCTCCGCATCGGCCTGCGGCTCCACCTCATCGTCCGCGACACCGAGGACGAGGCCTGGGCGGCGGCCGACCGGCTCCTGGACGTCACCAGCGGGGCGACGTACGCACGGCAGCTCGGCGACCGGGCGGAGGAGGACGGCGTCGGCTGGCAGCGCCAGTTCCGCCAGCACGGCGGCAAGGTGCCCGCCAGGGCGCGGGAGCTGGAGGTCCACCCCAACATGTGGCCGGGCATGAGCCTGTTCCGTCCGGGCCCCGGCACCGCGGTGGTCGGGTCGACGGCCCAGGTCGTCGAACGGCTGCGGGAGTTCCAGGACCTGGGCGTCGACACCTTCATCCTCTCGGGAAACCCGCTGCTGGAGGAGGCCTACCGGGTCGCGGAGACGGTGCTCCCGGCCCTCGGCGTGCGCCGCTGAGCCGAAGAGGAAGGCGACGCGCCGCCGCAATGCCTCGGCCGCCCCGGACGGCCGCCCCTACGCTGGCCGGCATGGCGTACACGCGGTCATCACCGGATCGGGGCAGGACGGGCGGGCCGGTCCTGCCCGCCCGGCCCGTCCTGTCCCCCCGGACGGCCTGGGCGGTCGGGGCGCGGTCGTGACACCGGCCCGCGCGGGGGTGCGGGGGCAGCGCTTCACCCCTCCGGCCGAGCGCATCCACGGTCGGCCGGAGGGCGCGGAGCAGTCCTCCGCCCGGGGGCCGGCCCGCCCCGCGCGGCCCGCCCGCCGCCGGGGCCGCGCCGTGCCCCAGGCCCCGCGCGGACTGCGGCTGTCCGTACCCGGTGCCAGACTCGGAGAGTCAGGAGAAGGACCGCGCATCAGGACAAGCGAGACAACGGGACTCGCTGAAGGAGCACACATGCTCAGCCCCAGCTTCGTCGACGGCGCTCCCAACTGGATCGACCTCGGCACGCCCGATCTCGACGGCGCCACCGCCTTCTACCGCGGCCTGTTCGGCTGGGACCTGCTCCCCGGGGGCCCCGAGACGGGCGGTTACGGGATGTACACGCTGGGCGGTCGCACGGCCGCCGGTGTGATGACGGTCCCCGACAGCGAGTCGAAGAGCGCGTGGTCGGTCTACTTCCAGACCTCCGACGCCTCCGCCACGGCCAGGAAGGTCGAGCAGGCGGGCGGTACCGTGCCGTTCGAGCCCATGGACGTCATGGAGTTCGGCCGCATGGCCGGCTTCAACGACAACGCCGGGGCGTACTTCGGTGTCTGGCAGCCGAAGGAGAACCCCGGACTCGGTGTCATCCAGGACCCGGGCTCCTTCCTCTGGGCCGAGCTCTACACCCCGGACGTGCCCGCGGCCGCCGCGTTCTTCCGGAAGGTCTTCGGCTGGCGGACCGAGGAGATGCCGTTCGAGGGCAGCGACTACACGTACACGGTCCTGCGCACCGCCGGCACCGGACCCGACCTGGGCTTCGGCGGTCTCGTCCCCTTCTCGGACGCACCGGCCCAGGCGGCGCTGGGCCCGCACTGGCTGCCGTACTTCACGGTCGACGACGTCGATGCCGCGGTGGCCGAGGCCGCTCGGCTCGGCGGCAGGGAGACCCTGGCGGCCATGGACGTGCCGGAGGTGGGCAGGATGGCGAATCTCGCCGACCCCTACGGTGCGGTCTTCGCGGTGATGAAGCCCGAGCCGGGACAGGCGGGCTGACCAGCCGCGGCACCGGACGCGGGACGGGCGCGCACCGGACGTCCGTCCCGGGCCCGGTCCGCCCACGCCGTCCCCCGGATTGATGAATCGTTGATCGCTCGTTTATCGCGACCGGGCACCGTGAGGCCCATGCTGATCAACACCGTGACCGACGACGCGCTCGCCTGGCAGGAGACCGCGCTGTGCGCGCAGGCCGGGCCCGAGTTCTTCTTCCCGGCCCCGGGCAGCTCGACGCGCGAGGCCAAGCAACTGTGCAACGCCTGCGAGGGGCGGGTGGCGTGCCTGGAGTACGCACTCGCCAACGACGAGCGGTTCGGCGTCTGGGGCGGCCTCTCCGAGAAGGAGCGCGAGCACCTGCGCAGAGTCGAGCGCGACAGGGCCTGACCCGGGCGCCGTACGTACCCCCGCACGTATCCCTGTATGTATCCCTGTACATATTCATGAGGACGCGGCGGTGACTGTTCGTTAGTATCTGCCCTACGCCCGGATGTAGCGCAGAGGCAGGCGCACCGGTCTCCAGAACCGGACACATCGGTTCGAATCCGGTTGTCCGGGCGGACCGGCTCCCCTCGGGGCCCCGTAGCGCAGAGGCAGACGCGTCCGTATGGCATACGGAAGGACGCCGGTTCGAATCCGGCGGGGGTCACGGGGGGAGCAGGACGATGGATCCGCACGCGGCGGCAAGGGACCGTGACCGCACGGACGAGGGCGGCGCTCGCGCGACCGGGCACCGGGACGCGGACGAGGCAGGACACCGTCGTCCGGACACCGGCACGCGGGTCACCGATCAGGAGCTGGCGGACTTCGGCCGGCTCGTCGGCCGGCTCCGCGCGCTTCCCGCCGATGACCCGGTCCGGCTCCGTGCCGAGCAGGTCGCCGCCTCGTTCACCCGCGACGGCCGGGTCAGACGCCGCAAGGCGCTCGGCGACCGGAGCGCCGACGCGGACGCCGCCGTCGTCTCCTCCACCGCCACGGGCGCCCTCGGACGGCGTGAGGACGCGCCCCTGGCCACGCCGCCCGACGACTCCGCTCCGGCAGGAGTGCTGAACCGCTCGCACCGCTGCTACGTCTGCAAGTCGCCCTACCGCCAGGTCGATTCCTTCTACCACCGCCTCTGCCCGGACTGCTCGGCGCGGAACCGGGCCCGCCGGCGGCTCTCCACCGACCTGTCCGGACGCCGGGCCCTGCTCACCGGAGGCCGCGTCAAGATCGGCTTCCAGCTGGCGCTGATGATACTCAGGGACGGTGCCGAACTCCTCGTCACCACCCGCTTCCCGCACGACCTGCTGCGCCGGTTCCGGGCCGTGGACGACAGCCCGGAGTGGTTGGGCCGGCTGACCGTGCTCGCCGTGGACCTCCGCGACCCGCGCCAGGTCCTCGGCCTCTGCGAGCGTCTCAGGGAAGCCGGTGAACCCCTCGACATCCTGGTCAACAACGCGGCGCAGACCGTACGGCGGCCACCCGGGGCCTACGCCCTGCTCACCGCGGGGGAGCGGGGGGAGCTGCCGCCCGGGGTGCTCGGCGCGCCCGGCTACGCGCCGATGTCCGCCGTCGAGGGCCCGTCCGCCCGCGGCGCCCTAGCCCTCCTGCTGCCCGACGCCGACGAGGCGGGGCTGCTGCCGGACACCGCACCCGTCAACTCCTGGTCCGCGCGCCTCGGTTCGCTCGACCCCGCCGAACTCCTGGAGACGCAGCTGGTCAACGCGCTGGCACCCGCGCTGCTCTGCGACCGGCTGCTGCCGCTTCTGCTGGCCGCGCCGGCGCCGCGCCGCTACATCATCAATGTGACGGCGGTGGAAGGGCGGTTCGCGGTCCGCAACAAGACGGGCGGGCATCCGCACACCAACATGGCCAAGGCCGCGCTGAACATGCTCACCCGCACCAGCGCGGCCGAACTCGCCGCGCAGGGCGTGCACATGTGCGCCGTGGACACCGGGTGGATCACGGACGAGAACCCGGCGCCGAAGAAGCGCAGGCTCGCCGCCGGAGGCTTCCGTACCCCGTTGGACATCGTCGACGGAGCGGCCCGCGTCTACGACCCGATCGTGCGGGGCGAGGCCGGATCGCCCCTGTCCGGCGTCTTCCTCAAGGACTACGAGGAGGCGGCGTGGTGACCCCCGGGACCCCGCCCCCAGGGACGGGGCAGCTTCTGGACGCGGAGCGTAAACCTCTGGGGTGATCCTGTCCGGCACGGCAGAATCACCCCATGACCGACGCTCAGCCCCTCGTCCTGGCCTGCACTCTCCTCGACGCCCTGGAGCCCCTGCCCTATCCGCGGCGCATGCGGGAACTCGCCGTGCGCGCACGGCGCCTGGCCGCCGACGGGGTGCTGCGGCCGGTCCTGGAGGAGCTGGAGGGCGGCGATCCCTACGAGCGTCATCTCGCCGTCGTCGCGGCGGCCGTGGGCGGCGACGCCGGGTGGATCGAGGCGAGGATCGCCGACGGTGACTCGCGGGTCCGGGGCGTGGCGCTGCGGGTGGCGCGCAGTCTCGCCGTACCGGACACCGCCTACGAGGCGGCGCTCGACGACGCGCCGGCCGCCGTACGCCGTCATCTGATCCGGGCGATCGTCGCCGACCGCCGCACCGGACTCGCCGACCGGCTGATAGACCCGCTGCGGGAGACCTGGGGCGACACCGAGGCCTCCCGGCTGCTGCCCGGCTGTTCGGCCGGAGTGGTGGACCGCCTGCTGCCCGGACTGTTCCGCTCCGTGAGCGGCTGGAGCTCGCTCGGCGCCCGCCACCCCCGCCCGTTCCTCGACGCCGCGGAACGCGACCTGGCGGCGCGGCCGGGGACACGGCGCGACGACTGGTGGCAGTGGTACGGCCACGACCGCGGGGTCACCGCCGCCGCGGCGCACCTCCCGCACCGGGTCCTCGACCTCCTGGAGCGCCACGGGCCCTCCGCGCTCCCGGTGCGCCGCGGGCTCGGCGAACTCCTCGCCGCCGACCCGGTCCGCTTCGTACGGCTGTTCCTCGGACCCGACGGATTCGCGCTGCCACCGGCCGGGGTGTTCAGCGGGGTCCTGCTGCGCCGCCTCGCCCGGACGGTCCCCGACGCGCTCCTCGTCGAACTCGGCCGGACCGCGGCGGACTCCGGGGATCTGCTCGCCCGGCTGGTCCTGGCCCTGCCGCCGGGCCGCCGCGGCGCCTTCTGCGAAGCGGTCCTCGACAACCGGAGCGAGGGCACGGCCCGCACCGTCGACACCACCCTGCTGGACGTGCTGCCCCGGACCCATGTGGCGGCAGTGGCCCGCCGGATGGCCGCGCGGGCCCGGGACCGGGGCGCCGACCGGAACACGGTGCTGCTCGCCGAGTCGTATCTGCCCGTCGCGGAGGTACGCGAACGGCTGCTGGAGGCGACCCGCGCGCCCGCCGCCGACGACCGCGCCGAGGGCTGGTCGCTGCTCATCCGCAACGCGGGCCGCTCCGCCGACCCGGCCGCCGTCGCCACCGTCCTGGACGACATGCTCCGGCTGCGCAACGAACAGGACCCGGTCCGCTCCGCCGCGCTGCGCGCCCTGCTCGCCACCTCTCCCGCGCTCTGCACGGACGCCGTGGAGCCCCTGCTGGACCGGATCGCCGCCGACGCGGTGGAGGCCCGTGACTCCTCGGCGACGACCCGGTCGGCGCTCAGCGCCCTCGCCGTGGCCGTCCTGCGCGAACACGCGGTCACCGGGCAGCGCGCCCTGCTCAACTGGGCCCTGCGCACCCTGGTCCGGATCACCGGGAACAGCGGCAGCGCGGATCTCGGCCGGCTCGACAGGACCCTGCGCCGAGGCCAGGAGCACACCGTGTTCGAGGCCCTGCGGCCCTGGCTGGAAGCGGGGGCCGAACGGTCGGACTACGGGCTCGTCCTCGCCCTCACCCGGGCCGTCGGACGCCGCGCCGCCGCCATGCCCGGCCTCCAGGAACTGCTCCGGCAGGCCGTCCTCTACGGCGACGACTCCGGCGCCCGCGCCGCCATCGGGCTGTGGCTGGAGCCGTCAGCGCACCAGGACGAGCGTGTCGAACGCATCCTGGACCGCGACCCCTCGGCGGCGGCCCTGCCCGCCGTGCGGAGGGTGCTCACCGGACGCCGTACCGATCTGCTCGACCGCTTCCTCGGGGAATCACCGCCCTGGGGACGGTTCCTCGGCCGCGCCACCCCCTGGAGCGTTCCCGTGGGGGCCGACGCGGTGCGCTGGGTGCCGCGTCAGCACCGGGCGGCCGCGCGGGACCTGGAACGGACCGCCCGGGACGAGGGACTGCCGCTGTGGTCCCGGGCGGCGGCCATCGGGCAGCTGGCCGGTCTGCCGGGGATCGGCGCCGATGCCCTGCGTCCCTGGACCGGTTCGCCCACCGTGGTGCTCGCCGAGGCGGCGCTCGCCGCCCTCGCCCGTACCGACAGCCCGGCCGAGGTGCTGCCCGACCTGCTGGCGCACACCGGGGACGACCGCGCCCGCGTCGCGGTCCACGCGGCGGGCCGGGCCTCCCTCCTCGTACGGCCCTCCGTGCTGGAGGAGTTGCTGGCCGCGCGCACCGCGCCCGGCACCGGCAAGGTGACCAGCCGCAAGGAAGTGGTGCGGCTGGCGGCGGTGCGGATGCCCACCGCTCGCGCGGCGGCGCTGCTCGCCCACGCGTACGGGCTTCCCGGCCAGCACCCCGATGTACGGGCCGCCTGTGTGGCGTTCGGTACGGCACTCCTCGACGACGAGCGCGTGTGGGAGGTGATGACCGACGCAGCGGGCGGCGACCGCGCGCTGCGCTCCGCCGTCCTGCGCGCGCACCCGGCGGAGCTGGCCGCCGGGCACCGGCAGCGGTACGCCCGGCTGGTCCAGCGGGTCTGCGACACCGACGACGAGGAACTCGCCGCCCGGGGCCACCACGCGCTCGCCCGCTGGCTGCCGTGGGCGCCCGAGGCGTGCGACGTCCTGGTGGACGCGATCACCTTCCTGGACCGGCGCGGGACCTGGCGCTCCGCGGCGGACGCGCTGATCGGGGCCGCCGGAGCGGCCCCGGAGGCGGCGGACGCGCTGAACCGGGTTCTGACGGCACTGGCCACCGACGACACGGCCGACGAGGCGGGCGCGGAGCGGGACAGGCCCGCCCGGCAGCGGGTGGTGTATCTGGCCGAGGCGCTCGGCCGGCGGACCGCGGCCCGGCGCGGGCGGACGCGGCCGGTGCTCAGCGCCGCCGGGGAGGTCCTCGCCGGATACCGGGACCTCGTGCCGCAGGCCGCCGATCTGCTCGCGCACGCGGTGGACCTGGACGCGGACGCGGAGGCGGTGCACTCCGCGCTGGTCCGGCTCGCCGCGCTGCACCGCGGGCGTCCGGTGCTCGCCGCGCGTACCGCGCGCACGCTCGGCCGGCGGACGGCCGCTCCGGACACGGCGCCGGCCGGCGACCTCGACACCCTGCTCGTCGTCGCCGCGCGCCTCACGGAGGGCGGTGACCCCGCCGAGGGGCTGTTCGCGGCGGAACTGACGGTGGCCGGCGGCCGGCGCACCGGCTGGACGGGCCCCTGGCGCACCCGGCTGCGCATGCTGCGCCAGCACCCGTCCGCCGATGTACGGGACGTGGCGTACGCGGAGGTGACCGCACCCGAGTGACGGGCCGGGGCAGAGGGAACGGCGCGAGCGCCGGACGGCCCGTGGTGGGGCCGTCCGGCGCTCGGTGGAGCGGGGGCCGGGCCTGGAGCGGTCAGGACCGGCCGGGGGTGGTCAGGACCGGCCGCGCGCGGCCATCCGCGCCTTGCGGGCGGCGAGCTTCTCGTCGAACTTCGACGCCTCTCCGTCCAGCCCGCCCATGTACAGGCCCAGTTCCTCCTGCGCCTTCAGCCCCTCCGGGCCGAGCCCGTCGATGTTGAGGACCTTCAGGAAGCGCAGGACCGGCTGGATCACGTCGTCGTGGTGGATGCGCATGTTGTAGATCTCGCCGATCGCCATCTGCGCGGCGGCCCGCTCGAAGCCGGGCATGCCGTGTCCGGGCATCCGGAAGTTCACGACGACATCGCGCACGGCCTGCATGGTCAGGTCCGGGGCCAGCTCGAAGGCGGCGCCCAGGAGGTTGCGGTAGAAGACCATGTGAAGGTTCTCGTCGGTCGCGATCCGGGCCAGCATCCGGTCACAGACCGGGTCGCCCGACTGGTGTCCGGTGTTGCGGTGCGAGACCCGGGTCGCCAGCTCCTGGAAGGCCACGTACGCGACGGAGTGCAGCATCGAGTGACGGTTGTCCGACTCGAAGCCCTCCGCCATGTGCGCCATGCGGAACTGCTCCAGCTTGTCCGGGTCGACGGCGCGCGAGGTGAGCAGGTAGTCACGCATCACGATGCCGTGCCGGCCCTCCTCCGCCGTCCAGCGGTGCACCCAGGTGCCCCAGGCGCCGTCGCGGCCGAAGAGGGAGGCGATCTCGTGGTGGTAGCTGGGGAGGTTGTCCTCGGTGAGGAGGTTCACCACCAACGCGATCTTGCCGATGTCGGTCACCTTGGACTGGTCCGGCGCCCACGGGTCGCCGTCCTCGAAGACGCCGGGGAAGTTCCGGCCGTCGGAGAACGGGACGTACTCGTGGGGCATCCAGTCCTTGGCCACCTTGAGATGGCGGTTGAGTTCCTTCTCCACCACCTCTTCCAGCGCGTACAGCAGCTGGGCGTCGGTCCACGCCTTCGAACTGCCGAGGTGGGGAGAGGTGATCGTCACGGGGAGCTCCTGGGGACGGGAGAATTACCTACGGCTTCGTAGGTTACGTGACCGTAGGTTAAAGCGACGGTAAGGCCGAAGCCAAGCCCGTCCCCGGGGGCGTCCGCTTACGTGCTGTTATGTGTGCAGGTCACGGCTGTGTGAGGTGCCGGTTCCGCTGTCCCCTGCCTACTGTTCGCAGCCCGCTTCTCTGTCCGTGTCCGGGCGCAGCCAGGCCGCTGTGAACGAGGTGGGGTGTGCCGCGAGCGCCGCCGGGGTGCCTTCGAAGACCAGCTCTCCGCCGTTCCTTCCGCCGTCGGGGCCGAGGTCGATCACCCAGTCCGCCCGCTTGACCACATCCATGTTGTGCTCGACGCAGATCACGGTGTTGCCCGCGTCGACCAGCCGGTCCAGCAGGTCCACGAGGGTGCCGGTGTCCGCCATGTGCAGACCGGTGGTCGGCTCGTCCAGGACGTACACGCTGCCGGTGCGGTGCAGCCGGGTCGCCAGCTTGATGCGCTGGCGCTCGCCGCCCGAGAGCGAACCGAGGGGCCGGCCCAGGGTGAGGTAGGTGAGTCCGACCTCGTCGAGCGCCCGCAGTTTCCGCAGCAGTGCCGGATCCTCGAACAGCTCCACCGCCTGGGACGCCGTCATGTCCAGTACGTCGACGATGGACCTGCCGCCGACCCGGTGCCCGAGCACGTCGTCGTGGAAACGGCGTCCCTCGCAGGCTCCGCAGACCGTGGTGACCGGGTCCATGAACGCGAGGTCGGTGAAGATCAGGCCGCGGCCGGCGCATTCGGCGCAGGCCCCGGAGGAGTTGAAGCTGAACAGTCCCGGATCGACGCCGTTCTCCCTGGCGAAGACCTTGCGGATGGCGTCCAGCGCGCCGATGTACGAGGCCGGGGTGGAGCGGGACGAGGCGGTGATGGCGGTCTGGTCGATGACCACCGCTTCCGGGTACGCCGCCGTGAACACCTCCGAGACCAACGTGGACTTGCCGGAACCGGCCACCCCGGTCACCGCCGTCAGCACGCCCGCGGGGAAGGACACGTCCAGGCCCTTGAGGTTGTGCAGGGCGGCGCCGGACACCGGAAGCCACCCGACGGGGGAGCGGACGGTCTCCTTGAACGGCGTGCGGCGGCGCAGGCACCGGCCGGTGAGGGTGTCGGCCGCGCGCAGCCGCTCGAAGGGCCCCTCGAAGACGACGTGCCCGCCCTCCGCCCCGGCCGCCGGGCCCATGTCCACGACATGGTCGGCGACGGCCATCACATCCGGGTCGTGCTCGACGACCAGCACGGTGTTGCCCTTGTCGCGGAGCCGTACCAGCAGATCGTTGAGCCGCCCGACATCGCGCGGGTGCAGACCGATGCTCGGTTCGTCGAAGATGAACGTCAGACCGGTGAGTGAACTCCCCAGATGGCGCACCATCTTGAGGCGCTGCCCCTCACCGCCCGACAACGTGGTGGTCTCCCGGTCCAGGCTGAGGTAGCCGAGCCCGATTCCGGCCAGCCGTTCCAGGCGCTCGCGGGCGGCGCGGGCGATCGGTGCCGCCACCGGGTCGTCGATCCTGGCCAGTACGCCGATGAGGTCGGCCACCTCCATCCGCCCGTAGTCGGCCGGGGAGAGCCCGTCGATACGGGTGGCGAGCGCCGCCGCGTTGAGCCGGGCGCCGTCGCAGGAGGCGCACACCGCCTCGACGGTGAAGCGGCGCGCGGCCTCGCGCCGCTTCTCGGAGAGCGACCCGGTGTCCCGGTTGAGGTGGAGCCGGTTGAAGCGGTCCACGACGCCCTCGAACCGCATGTCCGCCGAGGTCGTCCGCAGATCCAGGCGCACCTTGAACCCCGCTCCGTGGAAGAGGAGCCGGCGTTCCTCCTCCGTGTACTCCCCGAGCGGCCGGTCGTTGTCGAAGCGCCCCGATCCGGCGTACAGATTCCATTCCCAGCTGCCGACCGACAGTCCGGGCAGCAGCAGGGCCCCCTCGTTCAGCGACTTCGAGGGGTCCACGGCGCGGTCGAGGTCCAGGCGGACCGTGCGTCCCACCCCGTCGCACTCCGGGCACATCCCGCTGGGATCGTTGAAGGAGTACGCGGTCGCCTCGCCCGCGCTCGGAGTGCCGTGCCGGGAGAACAGCACCCGGATGACCGACCAGATGTCGGTCATCGTGCCGACGGTGGAGCGCACATTGCCGCCCAGCGGCTTCTGGTCGACGACGATGGCCGCCGACAGGTTCTCGACGGACTCCACGTGCGGCCGTTCGTACTTCGGCAGCCGGTTCCTGATGAACCAGGTGAAGGTCTCGTTCAGCTGACGCTGCGATTCGACGGCGACCGTGTCGAAGACGACGGAGGACTTGCCCGAGCCGGAGACCCCGGTGAAGACGGTGATGCGGCCCTTGGGGAGGGCGAGGGAGACATCGCGGAGATTGTTCTCGCGCGCGCCGGTGATGATGATGTGCCGGTCCGCTCTGTGTTCCATGCCCGCGAAGCTAACCGGGATACCGGACAACTTCTGTCGTGATTCATCAGGGCGCCGGCCGGCACCCGCGGGCCCCCGGCAGTGGGCCGCTCAGAGCTGTCGGCGTACTCGGAGCGGCGCCGCACGGGGGCACGGGGCGTTCGCGGTGGTGAGTGGTGAGTGGTGGGGGGTGGGGGGTGAGGCGGGGCGAGGTCAGAGCAGATGGTCCGCGGCGCCGGATTTCACCGCGGCGATCAGGGCGTGCATCGCCTCCATGGAGTCGCTGATGTACGTACCGGTGTCGGTGGTGGACCCGATGTAGGCCCTTCCCTGGTCGTCCCGGCCGAAGCGGAAGCAGTTCGCGCCCTCGCTGCAGAAGGCGTCGTCCCAGCTGATTTCGGTCATGATCTCTCTCCTCAGAGGTCCTGGGCTATGCGTCTGATGAAGTCACGTGACTCCTGGACGGGCAGAGCGAGCGAGCGCAGCCGGTCCAACAGTCCGCGGTAGCGGCGTAGTTGCATATCGGAGTCCAGCAGCATCGAACCGTGCGAGGAATCGAGCTGCACGGTGTCGAGGTGCGCGACCGCGGCGCCGACGTAGGTGAAGGACTGCCCGGCCCCGGGGAAACCGCCGGCCGTGAAGGGGATGACCCGGACCGTGATCCGGTCCCGCTCGGACTGGTCCAGGATGTGCGCCAGTTGGGCGCCGCTCACCTTGGGACCCCCGAACTGCATGCGCAGCGCCGCTTCGTGGATCACCGCCTCGTACAGCGGGGGACGGTCCCGCACCAGCACCTCCTGTCGGCGCAGCCGGAGCGACAGCCGGGCGAGCAGGTCCGGTCCCGGCAGCTGGGGATCGGCGGTGTCGAACACCGCCCGCGCGTGTTCCTCGGTCTGCAGGAGGCCGGGGATGTGGGTTGTGGTCGACGTGTTCAACTCCACCGCATGGTATTCGAGTTCGGCGATATCCAGGAGGCCCGGAAGGAGCAGCCCGCGGTGCTCCTCCCACCATCCCCTGGCCCGCTCCTGTGCCATCTCGGCGAGCAGGTCGACCAGTCCGGAGTCCGGGCAGCCGTAATTGAAGGCCAGGGTCCGTACCCGTTCGGCGCTTATGCCGAAGCGCCCCGACTCGATGTTCGGGATGCGGGTGCGGTCGACCCCCAGCAGGGCGGCGGCCTGCTGGACCGACATGCCGGACTGTTCCCTCAGCTTGCGCAGCTCGTAGCCGAGGCGTTGCTGTCGGGCCGTCGGGGTGCTCCTGGGCGGCACGGTTGAGGTCCTTCCGGGTGAGGGGTCGGCGAAATGACCGGAACCACACAAGTAGTAGCACTGTGCTCCGGTGTGCGCTACGGTCGGTAGCGCAAGTCTCACACGGGGCGACCGTGCCTGTGTGTGATCGCCCCCACATGTACGAGAAATGTGAGTATCTGGATGAAGGGCGCACTCCGTGGCCTCCCGGCCTCCCTTCCCGAGGGACCCCGCCCACCGGTGCCGGACAATCTCAGCTATTCCTTCGCCCTGCCGGGCGGCGCGTACTGCGCGGGGCTGGCCCGCGGCGCGGTGCGTGAGCTGCTGGAGAGACATGGGCTCGCCGACCTGTGCGAGACGGCGGTCCTGGCGGCGTCCGAACTGGTCGCGGCTGCCTACCGGTTCACGCCCGACCGCGAGATGCTGCTGAAGGTCCACTGGCAGTTCGACGCGTTGCGCATCACCCTCTACGACCAGCATCCGGCACACGACGCGGCCGAGCGCCACGAGGCATGCCGACAGCGCCGCAGCGAGAGCATGTGGCTGCTGGCGGCGGCGGTGGACGAGCGCGGCGGGGACTGGGGGCTGGCGCCCGCGATGACTCCCTCGGGCGGCTCCAAGACCTGGGCGTTACTCCACCGTTAGCGCCCCGCGGAGGAGAACGGTCACCCGCTGTGACGGGCGTGCGGGCGCCCCTCGGGTGTCAGCAGGCGCCGCCCAGCAGATCGGTGAGGCTGCGGTCGAGGTCCAGGAACCGGTGCTCGTCGCCGACCGGCACCATGTCCTGGGCCCGCTTCAGGAAGCGCCGGAGCTCGGCCGTACGCACATGCACCATGGCGATGCCCTCGACGGCATGGAACTCCAGCACCGTCCGCTCGTAGCCGAACGGCCGTACCCGTACGTCACCGACACCGGCCGGCGCGTCCACGCCCGTGGCGAGCAGTTCGCGGGAGAACTCCCACGACACCTCCGTACCCCCCAGGGTCGCCGGGGCCGGGAAGGCCATGCGAACGGCGAACGGGTCCTTGCGGTCGTACTGCAAGGTGGCGGGCAGGGTCTCCATCTGCGGAGCGGATGCGACCATGCGGGCCTGCACGGACTGCTCGATAACGCTGGACAAGACCTGCTCCCTCTCGCTGCTGGGTGAACGGCTCCCGGCATTGGAGTAGACGACGGAACGCCGGGATCCGTGCACTGGCGGGTGGCGTGAGCTGCGTCACCGAACACGACGCCGCCGCTCGGGCGCCCGGTCATGGGTGCCACACCCTGGACTGACCGCCGCCCGTGGGTTAACTTCCAGCGCCATGAGGGCCATGGGGAAGACGAGACGGCTGATGTCGCTGGCGATGTGCGGGGCGGCCGTGACCGCCGCACTGGCCGCGCCGACAGCGCAGGCGGCACCGACAGCACAGGCGGTGCCCGCGGCACCAACAGCCCACGCGGCACAGGCATCACCACAGACACAGGCGGCGCGAGCGGCACGGGGCTGGCGGCTCACGAGCACCGGAACCGACGCACGCTTCCGCGGGCTGGCCGCCGTCAGCCGCGACACCGCCTGGGTCGCGGGAACGAGGGGTACGGTCCTGCGGACGGCCGACGGTGGCCGGAACTGGCGCACGGTGTCGCCGCCCGGAGCGGCGGACCTCGAATTCCGCGACATCGAGGCCTTCGACAGCCGCCGCGCGGTGGTGCTGGCCATCGGCGAGGGCGAGGCGTCCCGGGTCCTGCGCACCGATGACGGCGGAGCCACCTGGACGGAGTCGTTCCGTAACGCCGACCCCCGCGCCTTCTACGACTGCATGACGTTCTTCGACAGCCGGCACGGACTGGCGATGAGCGACCCGGTGGACGGGAAGTTCCGCATCCTGTCCACGGCGGACGGAGGCCGCAACTGGAAGGTCCTCCCCTCCGCAGGGATGCCCGCCGCCCTGCCCGGCGAGGCGGGTTTCGCCGCGAGCGGCCAGTGCCTGGTCGGCTCGGGTCCGAAGGACGTCTGGCTGACCACCGGCGGCGCGGCCACCGCTCGGGTGCTGCACTCCGGGGACCGCGGCCGGACCTGGACGGCGACCGAGTCCACCCTCCCGGCGGGGGACCCGGCGCGAGGCGTCTTCGGCGTCGCCTTCCGCGACCGGAAGCACGGCATCGCGGTCGGCGGCGACTACCGTCCTGACCAGGCGTCACCGAACGCCGCGGCGGTGACCTCCGACGGCGGTCGCGGCTGGCGCCGCTCGGCGGCCCCGCCCACCGCCTACCGCTCCGGTGTCGCCTGGCTCGCGCACAGCGGGTCCGCCGCGCTGGCCGTCGGCCCCACCGGCACCGACCTCACACGCGACGGCGGCCGTACCTGGCGCACGGTCGACACGGGTTCGTACGACACCGTCGACTGCACCCCCGACTTCGGCTGCTGGGCCGCCGGGGAGCGCGGCAGGGTGGCCCGGCTCGGTTCCTGAGCCTGCCCGGCCGTACGGCTATCGGACGGGTGACTGCTGCTGGTACGGGGTCAGTTCGGGCGAGGTCTTCGTCGCGATGAACTCGGTGATCCGGTACGCGCACACCTGGTGTGCCGCGAAGGGGTCGGCCGCCGCGATCTTCTCGATCTGCGCGCGGTCGTCCCCGACCGCCATGATCACCCCGCCGTCCCGGGGATTCTTGCGGCCCGAGGCGATGAACACGCCCGCCGCGTACTGCTCGTCCAGCCAGCTGACGTGGTCCTGCATCAGTGCGTCGACGCGCTCGACCGGGGCGGTGTAGGTCAATTCGAGTACGAACATGATCGTCAGGCTACGGGATCCCGGCCGTCCGCCGGGTCCGTCCGGCGGCCGTGCGCGGGAGCCCCGGCCCGCCCGCCGGATCCGCACGCGCGCCCGCGGGGGACTGCGGGGCAGCGCTTAAGCTGGGCCGCACTATGACGAATCTCCCCATGCCGGCCGACGGACTGCCCGCCGTCGAGACGCCCGCCGACGAGGCCGAGGCACGAGCGATCCAGGACGCCCTGCGTTCGCGGGTGGTGCTCGACGAGGCCGGACCGGAACCCGGAGCCGGCCAGGTGACCGGGGTGGATGTCGCCTACGACGAAGAGCGGGACATCGTCGTCGCGGCGGCCGTCGTCCTGGACGCCGCGACCCTGGACGTGGTCGACGAGGCCACCGCCGTCGGCCGCGTCACCTTCCCGTACATCCCCGGTCTCCTCGCCTTCCGGGAGATGCCCACCGTGCTGGCGGCCCTGGAGTCGCTGACCGTCGACCCCGGCGTCGTCATCTGCGACGGCTACGGGCTGGCCCACCCGCGCCGCTTCGGGCTGGCCAGCCACCTGGGCGTCCTCACCGGCCTGCCGGTCATCGGCGTCGGCAAGAACCCGTTCACCTTTTCGTACGAAGCCCCCGGACCCCTGCGCGGCGACACCTCACCGCTGCTCGACGGCGACGAGGTGGTGGGCCGGGCCCTGCGTACCCAGAACGGCACGAAACCGGTCTTCGTCTCCGTCGGCCACCGGATCGGCCTGGACAACGCCTGCGCCCACACCCTGCGGCTGGCCCGCCGCTTCCGGCAGCCGGAGACGACCCGCATGGCCGACGCGCTGTGCCGGCAGGTGCTGCGCGAGGAGAGCGCCCGGGTGTCCGCCCTGGACGACGGCGCCGGCGGCGCGGGCGGCGACAGCGGCGACAGCGGCGACGGTCCTGAGCGGGCTTCCTGAGTACGCGTACGGATAGCGCCCGCCGATCTTGATCGGCAGGCTGGTACGTATGAACACTTCTCGTACAGCCATCCGCACGGCACCGCTGCACCCCGCCCAGCGCCGGATCGCGGTGGGCATGCTGCTCGGCGGTGCCGTGGGGCTCGTGTGGCTGGGGGCGATCCTCTACACCCTGGTGGCCTGGCTCCTGTGACGGCGGCAAGCGCCGAACGGCCGTTTCAGCGAACCGCGGCGACCCGGAAGCGCAGACCGGCCGACTTGAGCCGTTCCAGCAGCGCGTCCCCCATCGCCACCGCCGTCGTGACCTGTCCGGAGCTCGCCGGCAGCTCGTCCAGGGCCAGGCAGAGAGCCGACTCGGCGAGCATCTTGGCCGTCTCGTCGTAGCCCGGGTCGCCGCCCGACACCTCCGTGTACACCCGGCGGCCACCGCCCTCGCCGACGAAGCGGACCGTGAACCAGCTGCGCTTCCTGCGCTGTGCGTCGGGCCCGTCCCCCGGTTCGTAACGGCTCATCAGCCACGCGCGTACGGACGCGATCTGGGCCGCCCCCAGCAGGGTGCCGAGCGCCGCCGTCCCGCCCACGGCCACCGGCAGGTGCTTCACCGAGGCGAAGTGGCGATAGCGGAAATCGGGGCCGTAGCGCTCCAGTGCGCGGGCCGAGCGTTTGATGATCTGCGGGTCCACCGTCGGCAGCGGCAGCGCCCAGGTGCCGGTCCGCGGACTGAAGTGCGGGGTGCCCAGGGGGGTCCGGACCCGCCGGCCGACGAGCCGGGGCTCGTGCAGACGCCGCTCCCCGGCCGCCCGGAGCATCTGCGGGCCGCGGCCCATCGCGGTCAGCGCGGAGGCGAACGTACCGCCGGAGAAGACCGCGTTGCTGCGGACGAAGCCGTCGACGGTGACCGGTACGTCGCGGGGCAGCTGCTGGACCGTGAAGTACACGCCCAGGTCGTGCGGCACCGAGTCGAAGCCGCAGGCGTGCACGAGGCGCGCACCCGTCTCGCGGGCCCGCGCGTCGTGCGCCAGATACATCCGGTCGATGAACTCCGCCTCGCCGGTGAGGTCCACGTAGTCCGTCCCGGCCTCGGCGCAGGCGGCGAGGAGCTTCTCGCCGTACCAGACGTAGGGGCCCACCGTGGTGGCCACCACCCGTGCGGACTCGGCGAGTTCGCCCAGCGCGGCGGCGTCGTCCGCGTCCGCCTCCAGCAGCGGCAGTCCGGCGCAGCCCGGCTCGATCGCGCTGAGGCGCTCGCGCAGCCGCTCCAGCCTGGTCCGGTCGCGGCCCGCCAGCGCCCAGCGGAGACCGGCCGGGGCGTGTGCGGCCAGATATTCGGCGGTGAGCACGCCCACGAACCCGGTGGCACCGAAAAGGACGACGTCATAAGGGCGTTTCGCCCCGTTCTGCCTGTTCACGCATACCTCCGCAGGGGCCGGTGCCGATGTGGCAGGCAGAGGGTAGCGGAGCCGGACGCGGTGGCGCGCGGCCGGGCGGAGGAGTGATGGGGCAGGATCGAGGGGAGCAAACCAAGCGCTTGCTCTGCTCCCGGGGCATCCGCGCGGACGGGCCGGGCCGTGGTTCTGGCCGTGGTCCGCGTCGTGTTCCGGGCCGGATGCCGGTGTGCGGGCCGGCCGTGACCCCGAACGGACGGCCGCAGGGGTTGTGCGGAGCGGGGCACGTTCTTAGCATCATCGATGTTACATCGGTTGTGTCACACCAGAGAGGCCCTGGATGGCAAGGACAGAGCACAGTCCGCGAGGCCCGCTCACCGGGGTACGTGTCGTCGAGCTGGCGGGGATCGGGCCCGGCCCGTTCGCCGCGATGCTGCTGGCCGACCTCGGGGCCGATGTGGTGCGGGTCGACCGCCCCGGCGGCTCGGGCCTCGGCATCGATCCCGCGTACGACCTCACCAACCGCAACAAGCGCTCGGTCCTCGTCGACCTCAAGGACGGAGACGGATCCGCCGCGGTCCTCGACCTCGTGGCGCGCGCCGACATCCTGATCGAGGGATTCAGGCCGGGCGTCGCCGAACGGCTCGGGGTCGGGCCCGAAGCCTGTCTGGCCCGCAACCCCCGGCTCGTCTACGGCCGGATGACCGGCTGGGGCCAGGACGGGCCGCTCGCGGAGCGGGCCGGTCACGACATCGCGTACATCGCCCTCACCGGCACCCTGTCCATGATCGGCAAGCCCGGTGAGCCGCCCACCGTGCCCGCCAACCTGGTCGGCGACTACGCGGGCGGCTCGCTCTACCTCGTCGTCGGGGTCCTCGCCGCACTCCAGCACGCCCGCACGCCCGGCGGGGCGGGCCAGGTCGTGGACGCGGCCATCGTCGACGGAGCCGCCCACCTCGCGACGATGATCCACGGAATGCTGGCGGCCGGCGGCTGGCAGGACCGGCGCGGCTCGAACCTCCTCGACGGCGGCTGCCCCTTCTACGGTTCCTACGAGACGTCCGACGGGCAGTACATGGCGGTGGGACCGCTGGAGCAGCGCTTCTACGACGAGTTCGTCACCCTGCTCGGTATCGCGGACCGGGCCCCGGACCGCAAGGACCTCACCCGCTGGGGCGACCTGCGCGCCGCTGTCGCCGAGCGGTTCCTGACCCGGACGCGGGAGGAGTGGACCGCGGTGTTCGAGGGGACGGACGCCTGTGTGGCCCCCGTCCTCTCGCTCCGCGAGGCTCCGCACCACCCGCACCTCGCGGCCCGCTCCACCTTCGTCGAGCACGGCGGCCTCACCCAGCCCGCGCCCGCTCCCCGGTTCTCCGCGACGCCCGTATCCGTACGTCGCGGGCCCGCGAGGCCCGGCGCGGACACCGAGGCCGTCGCCGCCGACTGGGACGTACCGGGCATCCGGACCACGGCCGCGGACGCCGCCGGGAAGGACGGCGACGCCTGATGGAGCACGCACCACCCCGCGGGGCGGGCCACGCCCCGCTCGACGTCACCCCACGCGACACCGAGCCGCACGGCCCGACGCCGCGCGGCTGGACTCCAACCTCGACAACCGGCTCCAGGGGGCCCCGTGCAGCGGCAGATCTTCACTGAGGAGCACGACGCGTTCCGCGAGACGGTCCGCACCTTCCTCACCAAGGAAGTCCTCCCCTACTACGAACAGTGGGAGAAGGACGGCATCGTCTCGCGCGAGGCCTGGCTCGCGGCCGGGCGGCAGGGCCTCCTCGGCCTCGCCGTCCCCGAGGAGTACGGGGGCGGCGGCAACGCCGACTTCCGCTACAGCGCGGTGCTCGCCGAGGAGTTCACCCGGGCCGGCGCGGCCGGACTGGCCGTCGGCCTGCACAACGACATCATCGGCCCCTACCTCACCGGCCTGGCCACCGAGGAGCAGAAGCGCCGCTGGCTGCCCGGTTTCTGCTCCGGCGAGACCATCACCGCCATCGCCATGACCGAACCGGGCGCGGGCTCGGACCTCCAGGGCATACGCACCACGGCCGAGGACAGGGGTGATCACTGGCTGCTCAACGGCTCGAAGACCTTCATCTCCAACGGCATCCTCGCCGACCTGGTGATCGTCGTCGCGAAGACCACTCCGGAAGGCGGCGCGAAGGGGCTTTCCCTGATCGTCGTGGAGCGCGGGGCGGAGGGCTTCGAGCGGGGCCGCAACCTCGACAAGATCGGCCAGAAGTCCCAGGACACCGCGGAGCTGTTCTTCCACGACGTCCGGGTCCCCAAGGAGAACCTCCTGGGTGAGCGGGACGGCGCCTTCCTCCATCTGATGACCAACCTCGCCCAGGAGCGGATGGGCATCGCGGTCGCCGCGATCGCCGGTGCCGAGCACCTCCTGGAGATCACCACCCGGTACGTCAAGGAGCGCGAGGCCTTCGGGCGCCCGCTCTCCAAGCTCCAGCACATCCGGTTCGAGATCGCCGAGATGGCCACCGAGTGCGCGGTCACCCGCACGTTCCTCGACCGGTGCGTCGTCGACCACTCGCAGGGCGTACTCGACGCCGTACACGCCTCGATGGCCAAGTGGTGGGCCACCGAGCTGCACAAGCGCGTCGCCGACCGCTGCCTCCAACTGCACGGCGGCTACGGCTATATGGCGGAGTACCCGGTCGCCAGGGCGTTCACCGACGGCCGTATCCAGACCATCTACGGCGGTACGACCGAGATCATGAAGGAGATCATCGGCCGCTCGCTGCTGGCCTGATCCTCTTCCCGGACCCCGACCCCGACCGCCACCGCGACCGCCGACCCCGACCGCGACCGCCACCCGTGCCGCCCGACCACCGCCCCACCGCCCGACCCCTGTCGCCGAACCACCCCGAAAGGCAGCTGTCTTGAGTACCGAAGCATTCGTCTACGACGCGATCCGCACCCCGCGCGGCCGCGGCAAGGCCAATGGCGCCCTGCACGGCACCAAGCCGATCGACCTGGTCGTCGGCCTCATCCATGAGATCCGGGACCGCTTCCCGGACCTCGACCCGGCCGCCATCGACGACATCGTCCTCGGCGTGGTCAGCCCGCTCGGGGACCAGGGCTCCGACATCGCGAGGATCGCCGCCATCGCGGCCGGGCTGCCCGACTCCGTCGCCGGGGTCCAGGAGAACCGCTTCTGTGCCTCCGGCCTCGAAGCGGTCAACCTGGCCGCCGCCAAGGTCCGTTCGGGCTGGGAGGACCTCGTCCTGGCCGGTGGGGTCGAGTCGATGTCCCGGGTCCCGATGGGCTCGGACGGCGGCGCCTGGGCGATGGACCCGATGACCAGCTTCCAGACCGGCTTCGCCCCGCAGGGCATCGGCGCCGACCTCATCGCCACCATCGAGGGCTTCTCCCGCCGCGATGTCGACGAATACGCCGCCCTGTCCCAGGAGCGCGCGGCCGAGGCCTGGAAGGACGGGCGGTTCGCCCGTTCCGTCGTCCCCGTCCGGGACCGCAACGGCCTGGTCGTCCTCGACCGCGACGAGCACCTGCGGCCCGGCACCACCGCCGACTCGCTCGCCGCGCTGAAGCCGTCCTTCGCGGGGATCGGCGAGATGGGCGGCTTCGACGCGGTCGCGCTGCAGAAGTACCACTGGGTCGAGAAGATCGACCACGTCCACCACGCGGGCAACTCCTCCGGCATCGTGGACGGTGCCGCGCTCGTCGCCATCGGCTCCCAGCAGGCCGGTGAGCGCTACGGCCTCACCCCGCGGGCCCGGATCGTCTCGGCCGCGGTCTCCGGCTCCGAGCCGACCATCATGCTGACCGGCCCCGCCCCCGCGACCCGCAAGGCGCTGGCCAAGGCCGGGCTGACCATCGACGACATCGACCTCGTCGAGATCAACGAGGCCTTCGCCGGGGTCGTGCTGCGCTTCGTCAGGGACATGGGCCTCTCCCTGGACAAGGTCAACGTCAACGGCGGAGCCATCGCGCTCGGCCACCCGCTCGGCGCGACCGGCGCGATGATCCTCGGCACGCTCATCGACGAACTGGAGCGGCGCGACCAGCGGTACGGCCTGGTCACCCTCTGCGTCGGCGGCGGCATGGGCGTCGCCACCGTCATCGAACGACTCTGACCGTCCCGGCCACCCCTGCTTACGGAGAAGAAGAGCAATGACCGAGAGCACGACCATCCGCTGGGAACAGGACGAGACCGGCGTCGTCACCCTCGTACTGGACGACCCGGGGCAGTCCGCCAACACGATGAACCAGGCGTTCAAGGACTCCCTCGCCGCGGTCGCGGACCGCGCCGAGGCCGAGCAGGACTCCATCCGCGGCATCATCTACACCTCCGCGAAGAAGACCTTCTTCGCGGGCGGCGACCTCAAGGACATGATCAAGGTCGGCCCCGAGGACGCCCAGGCCGTCTTCGACACCGGTATGGACATCAAGAGGTCGCTGCGCCGTATCGAGACGCTCGGCAAGCCCGTCGTCGCCGCCATCAACGGCGCGGCCCTCGGCGGCGGTTACGAGATCGCGCTCGCCGCCCACCACCGCGTCGCCCTCGACGCGCCCGGCTCACGCATCGGCCTGCCCGAGGTCACCCTCGGCCTGCTGCCCGCGGGCGGCGGGGTCACCCGCACCGTACGCCTCATGGGTATCGCCGACGCGCTGCTGAAGGTGCTGCTCCAGGGAACCCAGTACACACCGCGGCGCGCCCTGGAGAACGGTCTGGTCCATGAGGTCGCCGCCACCCGGGAGGAGATGCTCACCAAGGCCCGCGCCTTCATCGACGCCAACCCCGAGTCGAGCCAGCCCTGGGACGTCAAGGGCTACAGGATCCCCGGCGGCACTCCGTCCAACCCGCGGTTCGCCGCCAATCTGCCGGCCTTCCCGGCCAACCTCAAGAAGCAGATCGCGGGCGCCCCCATGCCCGCGCCCCGCAACATCCTGGCCGCCGCGGTCGAGGGTTCGCAGGTCGACTTCGAGACCGCGCTCACCATCGAGGCCCGCTACTTCACCGAGCTGGTCACCGGCCAGGTCGCCAAGAACATGATCCAGGCGTTCTTCTTCGACCTCCAGGCGGTCAACTCGGGAGCCAACCGCCCCCAGGGCGTCCCGGAGCGGCCGGTCCGCAAGGTGGCCGTTCTCGGCGCCGGAATGATGGGCGCCGGAATCGCGTACTCCTGCGCGCGGGCGGGCATCGACGTCGTCCTCAAGGACGTCTCCGCGGAGGCGGCGGCCAAGGGCAAGGCGTACAGCGAGAAGCTTCTCGCCAAGGCGCTCTCCCGGGGGCGTACGACCGAGGCGAAGCGCGACGAGCTGCTGGCCCGCATCACCCCGACCGGCGACCCGGCCGATCTGGCGGGCTGCGACGCGGTGATCGAGGCGGTCTTCGAGGACACCTCGCTCAAGCACAAGGTGTTCCAGGAGATCCAGGACGTCATCGAGCCCGACGCGCTGCTCTGCTCCAACACCTCCACGCTGCCGATCACGGTCCTGGCCGAAGGGGTGTCGCGGCCGGCCGACTTCATCGGCCTCCACTTCTTCTCGCCCGTCGACAAGATGCCGCTCGTCGAGATCATCAAGGGCGAACGGACCGGTGACGAGGCACTGGCCCGCGCCTTCGACCTGGTCCGCCGGATCAGGAAGACGCCGATCGTCGTCAACGACTCACGCGGCTTCTTCACCTCGCGCGTCATCGGCCAGTTCATCAACGAGGGCGTCGCCATGGTCGGCGAGGGCGTCGAGCCCGCGTCGGTCGAGCAGGCGGCGGCCCAGTCCGGCTACCCGGCCAAGGTGCTCTCCCTGATGGACGAGCTGACCCTCACCCTGCCGCGCAGGATCCGCGACGAGACCCGGCGGGCCGTCGAGGAAGCGGGCGGCACCTGGGCCGGGCACCCCTCCGACGAGGTCATCGACCGGATGGTCGACGAGTTCGGGCGCCCCGGACGCAGCGGTGGCGCGGGCTTCTACGACTACGACGAGGCCGGCCGGCGGGCGGGTCTGTGGCCGGGGCTGCGGGAGCACTTCGCCAAGCCGGACGCCGAGGTGCCCTTCATCGACATGAAGGAGCGGATGCTGTTCTCCGAGGCGCTGGACAGCGTCCGCTGCCTGGAGGAGAACGTCCTCGTCTCCGTCGCCGACGCCAACATCGGCTCCATCATGGGCATCGGCTTCCCGCCGTGGACCGGTGGTGTGTTCCAGTACATCAATGGCTACGAGGGCGGCCTGCCCGGCTTCGTGGCACGCGCCCGCGAACTCGCCGAGCGGTACGGCGACCGGTTCCTGCCTCCCGCGCTGCTGGTGGAGAAGGCGGGGAAGGGCGAGACCTTCCACGACTGACCCCCGGGCTGCACGGGCCGCGTCCACGGCGTACTCACCGCGCCGTGAACGCGGCCCGCAGCTCCTGCTTCAGCGACCGCTGGAACGCGGTCACCAGCGCCTGCACCACCAACGGCTGCATATGGGCCGACAGCGACTTCATCGCGGCGACATGATCCGGGCCGGACTCGCGCTCCCGGTGGGCATTCCACACCTCGTCCCGGAACAGCCGGGTCAGCTCCTGCGAGGCCGCCCGGGTGTGCTCCACCAGGACCGTGCGCGCCGCCAGGATCGTCTCGTGCGCGATCGGCACGTCCAGCAGCTCCACCCCGAGCCGCAGCAGCCCCGGATCCACCCGGTAGCTCCCTCCGGCCTCCTCGGGCCGCTCCAGCACCTCCATCGCCGCCAGCCGGTCCACGTCCGCCCCGGTGAGCGCCCGCCCGGCCCGCCGCTCCAGCTCCGCCCCGGTCATGTGCTCGGCCTTGTCCGGCGCCCAGGACGCCACGAGCGCCCGGTGGATCGCCAGATCGTGCGCGCTCAGATCCGGCGGCAGCTGCTCCAGATACCGCTCGATGGCGGCCAGCGTCATGCCCTGGTGCTGGAGCTCCTCGATCAGGGCGAGACGCGACAGGTGCTCGTGTCCGTAGTGCCCGACCCGGCGCGGACCGATGACCGGGGGCGGCAGCAGACCGCGGGTGCTGTAGAAACGCACCGTACGCACGGTGACACCGGCGCGAGCCGCCAGCTCGTCGACGGTGAGCGTCGGCTCGTCGGTCCCGGTCACCATGTCTGCTCCTCGCTTCCCGCGGCCGTGCCCGTGCACCCGTCCGGTTCATCAGTATTGCTGTCTCACCACTGTTGTGAAAGTGGTGGGCGGCGACGGGGCGTGATTGTCAGTGGTGGTTCGTAGGGTGGGGGAATGCCGGAGATCACTTATGTACGGGGAGACGCCACGGCCCCGCAGGGCAAGGGCATCAAGCTCATCGCGCATGTCTGCAACGACCTGGGCGGCTGGGGCAAGGGCTTCGTGCTCGCCGTCTCGCGCCGCTGGCCCGAGCCGGAGAAGGAGTACCGCCGCTGGTACCGCGAGCGGGCGGGCAACGACTTCGCCCTGGGGGCCGTGCAGTTCGTCCAGGTCGCTCCGTACACCTGGGTGGCGAACATGATCGGCCAGCGGGGGACACGGACGGGCAGCAAGGGGGTGCCCGTGCGGTACGAGGCGGTGGACGCGGCTCTGGGCGCGGTGGCCGTACGGGCCGCGGAGCTGGGGGCCTCGGTCCATATGCCGCGGATCGGCTGCGGGCTGGCGGGCGGCAAGTGGTCCAGGATCGAGCCGCTGATCGGACAGCGCCTCGTCGCCGAGGGCATACCCGTGACGGTGTACGACTACGGTTCCGACTGACCCCGCGGTGAAAGCCGCCCGGAACACGGCCTGCGGCAACGCTGCCCGAACGGATGAGAGTTACGGGGTGAGGGGGCGCGTCGCCCCGTGCCGGCATGGCTATGGTGGAGTCGGACCGCAGGGACGGGGGAGGGCTCATGCCGGCGCTGAGTACCAACGAGGCACTGCTCGCGAGGGCGCTCACGGAGATTCCGCCGTCCGACGCGCTCAGCGAACAGATCCTCGACGCGGCGCGCGAGCAGTTCATCACCTTCGGGCTGCGCCGGTCGACCGTGGACGACGTCGCCAAGCGGGCACGGGTCTCGCGCGTGACCGTCTACCGGCGGATCGGGAACAAGGACAGCCTCGTCTCGGCCTGTCTGCTGCGTGAGTACCGCCGGTTCGTGGTGGAGGTCGACGACGCGGTCGCCGCGCTGCCCACCATCGAGGACCGGCTCGTCGAGGGCTTCACCGCCGTCCTCAAGCACATACGGGAACACCCGCTCGTCGGCGGTCTGCTGCGGCTCGAACCGGAGATCATGCTGCCCTTCCTCACCCTGGAGAGCGGTCCCGCCTTCCTCGCCATGCGCGGATATGTGGCCGGCCGGCTGCGCCAGGTGCGGCGGGCCGAGGGGCGGCCGGAGAGCGACCCGACACCCGTCGCCGAACTGATGGTGCGGATCACCGTCTCGTTCCTGCTCAACCCGGTCAGCTGTTTCGAGCTGGACGACGACGAGCAGGTCCGCTCCTTCGCGCGCCGCTACCTCGTCCCGCTGCTCGCCGCCGGCTGAGGCCTCACGGCCGGCCGCGGCGGGGCTCCGCCCGGGGCGGGTGCTCAGGAGGGCTCCCGCGCCGGGGGTGGCGCCGCAGCGGCCCGGACCTCGTCTGGCAGGGGCTCCAGCGGGCGGTTCCGGGCCCAGTGCGGGCCGAGGTCGTCCAGCCGCCAGCCGAACGGGTACGAGCGTGGCTGCGGGCGCGACGGCAGCCACCCGGGCCGGGCCGGCAGCAACCGCACCAGCCGCGACCGCGCCCGCAGGGCACCCGACGCGGCCGCCCTGACCGGGCGCGGCTGCACCCGGAAGCCCAGCGCCCGCAGCAGTGGCTCGTCCAGCAGCGCGAGCGAGAAGCGCGCGGCCAGCGGACGCACCGGGCGCGGATACCGGCTCGCCATCGTCCGGAACGTGGCGTTCGCGACCCGCCGGTTGGCCGGGTCGTACGCGAACATCCGCTCCTCGTAGGAGTCGAGGAGCCGCTCGAAGCCCTCGTACGTCACGGGAGCCCCCTCGATGCCCATCACGGCCGCCGTCTTCCGCCCGACCTGGGTGAGTGCCTCGATCTCCTGGGCGCACAGCGGACGCCAGCCGAACCGGTCGATCCAGCGCTTCGGCCCCACGACGGTCGTGGCCAGCACATAGAGGAAGTCCTCGTTGGGAATGCGGTACCTGCCGTGGATCCGGTTGAGGTGACGGGCCGCCGCCCGGCCGCGCGCCGAGTCGAAGCCGTCCCTGGCCATCTCGTACCCGATCAGGACGGTGTCGTCGTACCGCTTCTGTCCGGCCCGCTCGAACTCCTGGGTGCGGTCGAGGAGTACGGAGATCCGTGGGACCCCGAAGTCGCGGAGGAACGCGATGCTCACGCCCTGGCGGTAGTCCCAGGGGAACTCGTACTGCGTGATCAGCCGGAGGATCTCGGCGTAGTCGCGGGTGGGATCCATTCGGCGGATCTCGCGGAGACGGCTGTAGCGGCCCATGGTGCACCCTCCTGGAACGCGTGGTGAAGGTAGCGGTGTGCTTCAACTCCTTTGTGTTCAGAGCTATCTGATGATCCATAGGATTCAGGGAGTCAAAGTTACAAATACTATCGACTTGTTTCACGGGTGGCGTCAACACTGCTGACACGGATTCCAGGAAGGGGGGAGCGAGGGCGGCGGTACCCGCCTGCGCGCGACGGCGCGGCAGAGGGCGCGCGAGGGCGTGCGAGGGTGAGGTGAGGGTCCGGGAAGGGCCCGGGAGGGCGTGGTCGGGGGAGGCGGCGGTCAGCCGCGAGCCGCGGTCAGGCGGAGGCGCGGAGGACCAGTTCGGTCGGGGTGATGACGGACGCGGTCGCCTCGTCCCCGGTTCCGTTCAGCCGCTGCATCAGCAGCCGAACCATCAGCCGGCCCATGCCCTCGACATCCTGGCGGACCGTCGTCAGCGGCGGCTCGGTGACCTCCGCGACGGACGCCATGTCGTCGAAGCCGACCACGGCCACGTCCTCGGGAACCCGGCGGCCCCGCTCCCGCAGCACCCGCAGGGCACCCGAGGCCATCAGATCGTTGGAGACGAAGACGGCGTCCACGCCGGGGTGGCTGTCCAGCAGACGGGCCATGGCCCGCGCGCCGCCCTCGGCGGTGAAGTCACTGTCCACCACGAGGCCGGGATCGCCCGCGGGCAGGGCGTCGTGGTAGCCGTCGACGCGGTCCAGGGCCGAGGTCTGGTCGCGCGGTCCGGCGATGTGCGCTATCCGCCGCCGCCCCAGCGCGACCAGATGGCGCACGGCCTCGCGGGCACCACCGCGGTTGTCGCAGTCGACGTAGGGAACCGCCGGCCCGGAGCCGGACCCGGGACGGCCCCCGTACACCGTCGGCACACGGAACCTGCTGATGATCGCGGGCAGTTCGTCGTCCGTGTGCAGGGAGAACGCCAGCACGCCGTCGACATGGCCGCCCGCGAGATAGCGCGTGACCCGGTCGAAGTCGCCGCTCCCCTCCACCAGGAGGAGAACCAACTGGGCGTCGTGCAGAATCAGTTCACGGCTGATGCCGCGGATCTGCCGGGAGAAGAACGGGTCGGAGAAGATCCGGAACTCGGGCTCGTCGATGATCACGGCGACCGCGCCGTTGCGCCGGGTGACCAGCGTGCGCGCGGCGTGGTTCGGTATGTAGCCGAGCTCCTCGACGGCCTTGCGCACCTGATCCACCAGCGGCTGCCGCACCCCGGCGCCCCCGTTCACCACCCGGGAGGCCGTCGCCCGGGAGACGCCCGCGCGGGCCGCCACCGCCTCCAGGGTGGGCCGGGCGTCGCGGAGGGAGTCGGGGCTAGGACCGGACAAGGGACGCTCCTCGTACGCACGGGAATCCGGCCGTCGCGGGCCGGGACTGGCGGGAACTGCTCGAACACCGCCAGCCTATCCGCCGCCCCCGCGGGCGGACGGGGCGCCGCCGCTCCGCGGGGGAGCGACGGCGCCCGGGGCGTACCGCCGGGGGTCAGCGGTGGTCGTGCACCGTGTTCGTCGCGGCGATCTTCTTCCAGGACGCGGGCCGCTCGGGCCCGGCCGCCTCATGCGCCGCGCGGCGCGCGCCCTCCCGCGCGGCCGGTGCCTCGGTCCGCCCGCCCGCGGCCGTGGCGCCCGCCGCCGCCGGGAGCTCCGGGCGCGAGGGCCGGTACAGCCAGGTGTCGAAGAGCCCGGCGAGCGGCATGCCCGAGACCCGCTCCGCGTACCGTACGAAGTCGCCCACGTTCGCGTTGCCGTACGCGTGCTCGGCCGGCCAGCCCTTCAGCAGCGCGAAGAACGTGTCGTCGCCGACCTCGTTGCGCAGCACCTGGAGTGCCAGCGCGCCCCGGTCGTAGACGGCCCCGGCGAACTGGTTGTCCGGGCCCGGGTCGCCCGGCTTCACCGTCCAGAAGGCGTCGTCGGCGGGGTGCTGGGCGTAGGTGTAGTCGGCCAGTTCCTGCGCCGTGCCCTCGCCCTCCTTCTCCGACCACAGCCACTGGCTGTACCGGGCGAAGCCCTCGTTGATCCAGATGTCCTTCCAGCCCTCGACCGACACGCTGTCGCCGTACCACTGGTGCGCCAGCTCGTGCACGACGACCGAGACGTTGGCGCCGTTGGCGAACTGCCTCGGGCTGTAGAACGGCCTGGTCTGGGTCTCCAGGGCGAAGCCGCTGGTCACATTGGGTACGTAGCCCCCCAGGGCGTTGAACGGGTACGGGCCGAACACCTCGGTCAGCCACTCGGCGACCTCGCCCGTGCGCTCGATGCTGGCGCGCGCGGCCCCGTCGTTGCCGCCGAGGTCCTTGCTGTACGCGTTCAGGACCGGCAGGCCGTCCGCCGTCTTGTCGGTCGTGATGTCGAACTTGCCGATCGCCAGCGTCGTCAGATACGTCGCCTGCGGCTTGTCCGAACGCCAGTTGAACCTGGTCCACCCCAGCTTCGAGCTCTGCGACTGGAGGACGCCGTTGCTGATCGCCTGGGTGCCGTCCGGCACGGAGACCGACACGTCGTACGTCGCCTTGTCCAGCGGGTGGTCATTGCTCGGGAACCACCACACGGCCGAGTCCGGCTCCTGCGCGGCGACGCCGCCGTCGGGGGTGCGGGCCCACGCGGTCCAGCCGTTGACCTTCAGCTCGGAGGGCTTTCCGGCGTAGCGGACGACCACCGAGACCGGCTTGCCCTTCGTGAGGGCGGCGGCCGGGGTGATCTCCAGCTCCTGCTCCCCGGACTTCGTGAAGCCGGCCTTCCTGCCGTTCACCCGTACCTCGGAGACCGCGAGGCCGAAGTCGAGATTGAAGCGGGTCAGCTGCTGGGTGGGGGTGGCCAGCAGCGTCGCCGTGCCCTCCAGCAGATCGGTCGCGGGCTGGTACTTCAGCCGCAGGTCGTAGTGGGACACGTCGTAGCCACCGTTGCCGCTGGCCGGGTAGTAGGGGTCGCCGATACCCGGGGCGCCCACGGTGCCTCCGGCGGCCGATGCCGGGATCGCCAGCACGAGGGTGGCCGCGAGTGCGCTGGGGACGATGAGTCTGCGGTGCACGAATGCTCCAAGTCGTCGGGGCGGATGATCTTCCGACCGGTCGTGGCGACACTAGCCAGACGAGAGCGTTTTTGACCGGCTCATGGCTATTTCTGTCACACGATCGCCATCCGGCCGTCATGGCGCGAGTGATCGCCCCCTGTCGCACCGGAGTTGACCGGGGTACCTTCCGCACACGCCGACAGGCCGGCGGGTACCCCCGTGCCCGTCCCCCGCACCCGGGAGGCAGCCGCTGATGACCCCTCGCATCGCCCGTGCACTCCGATTCCCCGCCCCTCGCCCGTCCCTCCGGCCGGACGCCGCGCGAACGCCGCGTCGGACGGGCGCCCCGCTCCGCCGTCGAACGGCCGTGCGCACGATGGTGCTGGCGGCGTCGGCCGCCGCGCTCGCCCTGCCGTTCGCCACGGTTCCCGCCGAGGCCGCGCACCGCCCGCCGCGCACCGGCTTCGAGCTCAGCGACGGGGCCCGCTGGACGGGGCAGCCGGAGGAACAGTCCTTCCTCGCCGCCGTGGACCGGGGGAGCGACCGGGTCTCCGTCGACCGGATCGGCACGACCGAGGAGGGACGGCCGCTCCAGCTCGTCCGCATCGGCGGGCACCGGACCACGTCGAACACGATGCTGCTGATCTGCAGTCAGCACGGCAACGAGCCCTCCGGCCGCGAGGCGTGCCTGTCGACCGTCCGCGATCTCGCCTTCGCCGAGGACCGGGCGACCCGCGACTTCCTGTCCCGTACCCGGGTGCTGGTCCTGCCGACGGCCAACCCCGACGGGCGCGCCGCCAACACCCGGGGCAACGCGGACGGTGTCGACATCAACCGCGACCACATCGCCCTGGAGACCGCCGAGGGCCGGGCCATGGCGGCGGTGATCCGCGACCGACGTCCCGATGTCATCTACGACTTGCACGAGTACGGGGCGACACCCCCGTACTACGACAAGGACCTCTTCGTCCTGTGGCCGCGCAATCCCAATGTCTCCGACCGGGTGCACGAGGCCTCGAAGACCCTGTCCGACCGCTATGTGAGGACCGCCGCGACGGCGGCCGGCTTCAGCAGCGGCCTGTACGGCATCTGGACCGATCCGGTGACCGGCGACCCCATCAAGCAGACGGCGGGCGACGGCCAGGAACGGATCCTGCGCAACACCTCGGGCATCAAGCACGCGGTCGGTCTGCTCATCGAATCCCGGGTCGACGCGCTCAGCGACGAGGAGAAGGCGGACCACGCGCTGAACCAGCGGCGCAGGGTCCGGTCCCAGCAGGCGGCGCTCGACGGTCTGTTCGCCTTCACCGGGCAGCAGCGCGGCCGGATCGAGGCCGCCACCACCGCCTCGCGGCTCGCGGGGTTCGCGGACCGGGGGCCCGTCCATCTGGGCGGGGCGGACAACGACCCGGCCGAGCCGGACGAGATCCTGCAGGACCCGCCGTGCGGTTACCGGCTGGACGCCGCCCAGTACGCCGAGGTGCGGGACGAACTGGCCCTGCACGGCGTCACCTCCCGGCGGGAGGGCGACGGAGCGTACGTACCGCTGCGGCAGTCGGCCCGCGACCTGATTCCCCTCCTGCTCGACGAACGCGCGACATATCACCTCACAAACGGTCAAGCCGATACCGCTTGTTGATCCCCTGAGATGCGCGTCCTGTGTGGTACTGCCTACGGAGAGCGATTTTCGGACTCCGTGAAAGGTGCCATTCGTGTCGCAGGACGATCAGAGAACGGGCGGACGGGGAGATCTGCCGGTCACGGCCGATCTCCCCGCCGAGGCGCCCCACGGCAGGCGCCCCACGACCGACCGGGTGGTGTTCGGAGTCACGGCGGTCCTCACCCTCGCCTTCGTGCTCTGGGGCTCGGTCGCCACCGACTCGCTGGAAAGGGTCTCCAGCAGGCTGCTCAACGGGCTCATCCACAACGGTGGCTGGGCCTTCATGCTCGCGGCGTCCGGCTTCGTGGTCTTCGCGCTGTGGCTCGCGATCAGCCGCTACGGGAAGATCTCGCTCGGCCAGGAGGGCGAGGAGCCGGAGTTCCGGACCGTCTCCTGGGTCGCGATGATGTTCAGCGCCGGAATGGGCATCGGCCTGATGTTCTACGGGGTGAGTGAGCCGCTCGCCCACTTCGTCGATCCGCCTCCGGGCACCCATCCCGCCGACGCGGCCGAGGCCATGCAGACGGCCATGGCCACCACCCTCTTCCACTGGACGCTGCACCCCTGGGCGATCTACGCGGTGGTCGGGCTGGCCATCGCCTACAGCACCTACCGGAGACGGCGGCGGCAGACGATCAGCGCGGTCTTCGAGCCGCTGATCGGTGAACGGCACGCGCGCGGAGGCGTCGGCCGGTTCATCGACATCCTCGCCATCTTCGCGACCCTCTTCGGCTCGGCCGCATCCCTGGGCCTGGGCGCCCTCCAGATCGGCAGCGGATTCCACGAGCTGGACTGGAAGGAGAAGACGGGCACCGGACTGCTGGTCGCCATCATCGCGGCCCTGACCGTCGCCTTCGTCGCCTCCGCCGTCTCCGGCGTGGAGAAGGGCATCCAGTGGCTGTCCAACACCAACATGGTGCTCGCCCTGATCCTGGTCGTGTTCGTCTTCATCGCCGGTCCCACCATCATCGTGCTGGACCTGCTGCCCACGTCGATCGCCGCGTACTTCGGCGACCTCGCCCAGCTCGCCGGTCGGACCGAGGCGACCGGCAAGGACGAGGTGGCCGAGTGGCTCGGCAACTGGACGGTCTTCTACTGGGCCTGGTGGATCTCCTGGACGCCCTTCGTCGGCATGTTCATCGCGCGGATCAGCCGGGGCCGGACGATCCGCCAGTTCGTCGGCGGCGTCATCCTGGTCCCCAGCACCGTCAGCCTGGTCTGGTTCGCCGTGTTCGGCGGCTCGGCGATCAAGCTCCAGGAATCCGGGAGGCTCGGCGACGCCGACACCCCGGAGGCCCAGCTCTTCGGTGTCCTCCAGGAGTTCCCGGTCCCCACCGTGATGAGCGTCCTGGTGATGGTGCTCGTCGGCATCTTCTTCGTCTCCGGCGCGGACGCCGCCTCCATCGTCATGGGCACGCTCTCCCAGAAGGGCGTCCTCGAACCGGCCAAGTGGGTCGTGATCTTCTGGGGAGTCGTCACCGGCGCCGTCGCCGCCGTCATGCTGCTCATCGGCGACGGCAAGGGAGACGCGCTGGCCGGGCTCCAGAACCTCACCATCCTGGTGGCCGCGCCCTTCACCATCGTGATGATCGGGATGTGCGTGGCCCTGATGCGGGACCTGCGCCAGGACCCGCAGATCGTCCGGCAGGAGTTCGGGGTGGAGGCCGTCGAATCCGCCGTGATCGAGGGCCACGCCAGGTACGACGGCGACTTCGAGATCCGGATCGGCCCGGGGACCGCGCAGATCACCACGGACCGGCGCCACACGTCCGACCCCTCCGACTGAGGGCGCTCCCCGGGAGCCCCGCGCGGCGGGGCCGCCCCCGGGCGCGCCCCGGCCGCCGGCTCGGCCGCCGGCTCGGCCGCCCCGGTGTCCCCCGCGGCGGATTAGTATCGACACCCTGATGACTGCCACCCTCGTCGCCAAGGACCTCGCCGCCGGACACGGCGACCGCACACTCTTCGCCGGACTCGACCTCGTCGTCGCGCCCGGTGATGTGATCGGTCTCGTCGGAGTCAACGGCGCCGGAAAATCGTCCCTGCTCCGTCTCTTCGCCGGGCTGGACCAGCCGGAGGAGGGGGAGCTGCGGCTCTCCCCGCCCACCGCCACCGTCGGACACCTCCCGCAGGAGCCCGAGCGGCGCCCGGCGGAGACCGTGCGGGAGTTCCTGGCCCGCCGCACCGGGGTCGCCGACGCCCAGCGCGCGATGGACGCCGCGACCCAGGACCTGGTCGACGGGGCGCCGGGCGCGGACGACGCGTACTCCGAGAGCCTGGAGCGCTGGCTCGCGCTCGGCGGCGCCGACCTGGACGAGCGGGCCGAGGAGGTCGCCGCCGATCTGGGGCTGACCATCGGCCTCGACCTCCCCATGACGGCGCTCTCCGGCGGCCAGGCGGCCCGCGCCGGTCTCGCCTCGCTCCTGCTGTCCCGCTACGACATCTTCCTGCTCGACGAGCCGACCAACGACCTCGACCTGGACGGCCTGGAGCGCCTCGAACGCTTCGTGTCGGGACTGCGCGCGGGCACCGTCGTCATCAGCCACGACCGCGAGTTCCTGCTGCGCACGGTCACCAAGGTCCTCGAACTGGACCTCGCCCAGCAGCAGATCAATCTCTACGGCGGTGGGTACGCGGCCTACCTGGAGGAGCGCGAGACCGCCCGCCGGCACGCCCGTGAGGGGTACGAGGAGTACGCCGGCAAGCGGGCGGCCCTCGAAGCCCGCGGCCATATGCAGCGCTCCTGGATGGACAAGGGCGTCAGGAACGCCCGGCGCAAGGCCACCGACGGCGACAAGCTCGGCCGTAACGCGCGCAGCGAGGCGAGCGAGAAGCAGGCCGCGAAGGCCCGGCAGACACAGCGCATGATCGAGCGGCTCGACGTGGTCGACGAGCCGCGCAAGGAGTGGGAGCTGCGGATGGAGATCGCCGCAGCCCCCCGCTCCGGATCGGTCGTCGCCACCCTGCGCGAGGCACAGGTCGTGCGCGGCGACTTCACCTTCGGACCGGTGTCGCTCCAGATCGACTGGGCGGACCGGGTCGCCATCACCGGCGCCAACGGGGCGGGCAAGTCCACCCTGCTCGCCGCCCTGCTGGGCAGGCTCCCGCTGGACTCGGGGCACGCCACGCTCGGCTCGGGCGTGGTGGTCGGCGAGGTCGACCAGGCGCGGAAGCTGTTCCTGGGCGCGGAGTCGCTGCTGGAGGCGTTCTGCGCGGCGGTCCCCGACACCGAGCCCGCCGAGGTCCGCACCCTGCTGGCCAAGTTCGGTCTGCGCGCCGACCATGTGATGCGCCCCGCGACGACCCTCTCCCCGGGCGAGCGCACCCGGTCCGCCCTCGCGCTCCTCCAGGGCCGGGGCGTCAACCTCCTCGTCCTCGACGAGCCGACCAACCACCTGGACCTGCCCGCGATCGAGCAGCTGGAGTCCGCGCTGGAGTCGTACACGGGGACGCTGCTGCTGGTCACCCACGACCGGCGGATGCTGGAGGCTGTGACGACGACGAGGCGGGTCGAGGTCGAGGCCGGCGGAATCAAGGAACTCTGACGGCACCGGGTGCGGGGGCGCTGCCCCCGCACCCGCCCGGACTCAGCGCTTCCGGCCGCCGCCCTGCTGCGGATCCGTCAGTCCGGCCCGGCGCAACGCGTCCGCCATCGCGCTGTTGGCCGGAGCCGGGGCTCCCGCCCCGCCGCGGGAGGCGCCGCCGCCACGGGCCGCACCGCCCCCGCCGCCGCGCCGGTCCCGGCCGCCCTGGCCCCGCTGACCGCGGTCCGCCCGGCCCTCGCCCTGCTCCTGTCGCTGCTTGGGCGGACGGCCGCCCCGGCCACCGCCCTGCCCGCCACCGGCCGGCGCGCCCGGCTCGTCGTCCAGCCGCAGCGTCAACGAGATCCGCTTGCGCGGAATGTCGACGTCCATGACCTTGACCTTCACGATGTCCCCGGGCTTCACGACATCCCGCGGATCCTTCACGAATGTCCTCGACAGCGCCGAGACGTGCACCAGACCGTCCTGGTGGACGCCGATGTCGACGAACGCGCCGAACGCGGCGACGTTCGTGACGACTCCCTCCAGCACCATTCCCCGGGCCAGGTCGCCGAGCTTCTCGACGCCCTCCTTGAACGTGGCCGTCCGGAAGGCCGGACGCGGGTCGCGGCCCGGCTTCTCCAGTTCCCTCAGAATGTCCGTCACGGTCGGCAGCCCGAACGTGTCGTCCACGAAGTCGGCCGCCCGCAGCGACCTCAGCGCGCCCGCGTTCCCGATCAGGGAGGCGACCTCGCTGCCCGTCGTCCTCACCATCCGCCGCACCACGGGGTACGCCTCGGGGTGCACGCTCGACCCGTCCAGCGGGTCGTCGCCGTCACGGATGCGCAGGAAGCCCGCGCACTGCTCGTACGCCTTCGGGCCGAGCCGCGCCACGTCCTTGAGCGCCTTGCGGGACCGGAAGGGGCCGTTGCTGTCCCGGTGGGCGACGATGTTCTCGGCGAGCCCGGAGCTGATCCCGGAGACCCGTGAAAGAAGGGGTGCCGAGGCGGTGTTGACGTCGACACCGACACCGTTCACACAGTCCTCGACCACCGCGTCCAGCGAGCGCGACAGCTTCACCTCGGACAGGTCGTGCTGGTACTGGCCGACCCCGATCGACTTGGGGTCGATCTTCACCAGTTCGGCCAGCGGATCCTGGAGCCGCCGTGCGATCGACACGGCACCGCGCAACGACACATCCATGTCCGGCAGTTCCTGCGAGGCGAACGCCGACGCCGAGTACACGGAGGCGCCCGCCTCCGACACCATCACCTTGGTGAGCTTCAACTCGGGGTGTTTGTCGATGAGTTCACCGGCGAGCTTGTCCGTCTCGCGGGACGCCGTGCCATTGCCGATCGCGATCAGATCGACGTGGTGCGCCTTCGCCAGCTGCTCCAGCCTCGCCAGCGACTGGTCCCACCTGTTCGCCGGGACATGCGGGTGGATGACATCGGTGGCCACCACCTTGCCGGTCGCGTCGACGACGGCGACCTTGACGCCCGTACGGAATCCGGGGTCGAGGCCGAGCGTGGCGCGCGTCCCGGCCGGGGCGGCGAGCAGCAGATCACGCAGGTTCGACGCGAAGACGCGTACCGCCTCGTCCTCCGCGGCCGTACGCAGCCGCAGCCGCACATCGATGCCGAGGTGCACCAGGATCCGGGTCCGCCACGCCCAGCGCACCGTGTCGCCGAGCCACTTGTCGCCGGGACGGCCGCGGTCGGCGACGCCGAAGCGTCGGGCGACCATGTTCTCGTAGACGGAGGGGCCCGGCCGGTCCGCCTCCTCGGGCGCCTCGGGCTCCAGGACCAGGTCGAGCATCTCCTCCTTCTCGCCCCGCAGCATCGCGAGCACCCGGTGCGAGGGCAGCGCGGTGAACGGCTCCGCGAAGTCGAAGTAGTCCGCGAACTTCGCGCCCGCCTCCTCCTTGCCCTCCCGGACCTTCGCCGCGAGCCGCCCGCGCGACCACATGCGCTCACGCAGCTCACCGGTCAGATCGGCGTCCTCGGAGAAGCGCTCGGTGAGGATGGCACGGGCGCCCTCCAGCGCCGCCGCCCCGTCCGCGACGCCCTTGTCCGCGTCGACGAACGCGGCAGCCGCCGCGAGCGGATCAACCGACGGGTCGCCGAGCAGCCCGTCCGCCAGCGGTTCGAGGCCCGCCTCCCGCGCGATCTGCGCCTTCGTGCGCCGCTTCGGCTTGAACGGCAGGTAGATGTCCTCAAGACGCGCCTTGGTGTCGGCGGCCCGGATCCGCGCCTCCAGCGCCTCGTCGAGCTTGCCCTGTTCACGTACGGAGTCGAGGATCGACGTACGCCGCTCCTCCAGCTCCCGCAGATACCGCAGCCGCTCCTCCAACGTGCGCAGCTGCGCATCGTCGAGCATCTCGGTCGCTTCCTTGCGGTAGCGCGCGATGAACGGCACGGTCGACCCGCCGTCGAGCAGCTCGACGGCCGCCTTCACCTGACGCTCACGTACGCCGAGCTCCTCGGCGATCCTGCCTTCGATGGACGTCGTCACGGTTTTCCCGACTCGCCTTCTCGTACTGGCTGTGCTGGCCGTGCAAAGAGCTTGCCGCTCCTACCGCTGCACGCTCTTGCGGGGGTGGTCCCCTTCGCCTGCATTGTGCCGGGTGGCCGGGGGCCGTGTCGCGCGCCCTCCACGAACACGGCCGGACACCACCGGGACGCGGTCAGCCCTTGCCGGCCAGATCGCCGGGGAACGCGCCCGCCGAGGCCGCCGCGAACAGGAAGCCGCGCCCCAACTCCGTGAGCCGCTCCACACCGGCCGCGCCCAGGTGCTCGTACGGTGCGGAGTCCATCGCGTCCGTGGCCTCCTCCACCTCCGCCCGCAGTGCCGTGCCGGACTCCGTCAGCTCGCCCTCGGCGTTCAGCAGGCCGCGGGCGCGCAGCCGCCCGGCCGCGTCCTCCCAGTCCCCACGGCTCCAGCCCCGGGTGGCGAGGATCCAGCCCGGAGCCATGCCCTTGCCCGTGGCGGTGTGGCTGACCAGGGCTTCGACCGGGTCGAGACCGGCGGCGAGCAGCGCGGCGAGATGGGCGTCGCCGCGGTGCTCGCGCAGCAGCGTCGCGGCATGCCAGTACGCCAGGTGCGGCTGCTCGGGCACCGGGAGATCCGCGTGGGCGGCGTACAGCGTCCGGGCGTGCCGGGTGCAGGCCTCGGTGGCGCGCAGCGCGAGTCCGGCCGCCTCGGCCAGCTCGGCGGAGGCGAGGGTCTCCTCCCCGAGCAGCCGGCGCAGGGTCGAGTCGACCGCGCGCAGCCGCGCGCCGAGGACCGCCTCCGGAGCGGCGACGGACCAGACGGCGGGCACATGGCGGGCCACCAGCTCATGGTTGAAGTTGTAGAAGGCCGCGGTGACCGTGCCCGCTCCCGCCGCGCCCAGCGCGGCGCTCCGGGCGGCGAGGTAGACGGCGTGCGCGTCGTCGATGCCGAGCTCCCCGAGCTCCTTGCCGAGGTCGGGGGAGAAGTAGACGGTGGAGTGGAAGGGGTTGAGGGCGTTGTGGCAGCGGCGTCCGGCGCGGGGCGGCAGAGTAGTCATGCCCGCACGTTACCGACTGGTCGGTACGTTCCGTAACCCTTGGTGCCGCCCGAAATACGGGGCCGCGACCGTGGCAGGAAAGGTGGGGAACTCGTCATTGCGGCCATCGGGACCCGCCGCCCAGGATGGCATCCATGAAGCAGCGATCCGTTCTCGTCGTCCTCTTCGACGGCGTCCAGAGCCTCGATGTGAGCGGGCCGACGGAGGTCTTCGCCGGAGCCTCCCGCTTCCCCGGGGTCTCCTACGAACTGCGCACCGCCTCACTGGACGGCGGCCCGGTCCGCTGCGGCAGCGGGCTCACGCTGCTCCCCGACAGCAGCCTCGCCGACGCCGCCGCGCCGCACACGCTGCTGGTGCCCGGCGGGCACGGCACCCGCACGGCCGACCCGGCCCTCACCGCCTGGCTGCGCGCGGCGGCCCCGCACGCGCAGCGGCTGGTCTCCGTGTGCACGGGCGCCCTGCTGCTGGCGAAGGCGGGGCTGCTGGGCGGGCACCGGGTGACGACGCACTGGAACTACTGCGAACAGCTCGCCCGCGATTTCCCGGCCGTCGAGGTGGACCCCGACCCGATCTTCGTACGCGACGGGAGACTGGCCACCTCGGCGGGGGTCACCGCGGGCATCGATCTCGCACTGGCCCTGGTCGAGGAGGACCACGGGCGGGCGGTCGCGCTCACCGTCGCCCGGCATCTCGTGGTGTTCCTGCGACGGCCGGGCAACCAGGCCCAGTTCAGTGCCCAGCTCACCGCCCAGACGGCCCGGCGCGAGCCGCTGCGGGACATCCAGCACTGGATCAGCGAGCACCCCGGCGGGGACCTCTGCGTGGAGGCCCTGGCGCGGCGGGCCAGGCTCTCGCCCCGTCACTTCGCCCGCGCCTTCCGGGCGGAGACGGGTCTGACGCCGGGCCGGTACGTCGACCGGGTGCGCCTGGAACATGCGCGCAGGCTTCTGGAGGACACCTCCGACGGCGTCGTCGGGGTCGCGCGCGCCAGCGGCTACGGCACCCCGGAAGCCATGCGCCGCGCCTTCGTCAAAGCCCTCGGAACGGCGCCGTCCGAATACCGCCGCCGCTTCCGGACCGCGGAACCGGCCGACCGGCCCGGGTGATGACCGGCGGCCAAGGGCTGTCCCGCAATTCCTGGCGGGCGCACGACGACAGCTACGGCACCTCGCCGCGTTGTCGAAACGCCCGAATACATCCAGTATGCGGGCGC